>NZ_JALRNG020000055.1:0-29716 GCF_030272875.2 Pseudomonas sp. BJa5 | reverse complement strand
GGGCTTGCCCCGCGATCGCGGTGTGGCAGGGAAGCCACAATCGCGGGACAAGCCCGCTCCTACAAGATGATCGACATACAGGACATCAACCAGGCGTTCGTACGCATGGAGAAGAACGATGTGAAATACCGCTTCGTGATCGACATGGCCTCCCTCAAGCCCTGAACGGGGGGGGTAGGAGCGGGCTTGCCCCGCGATGGCGGTTTCCCTGTTGCACCGCCATCGCGGGACAAGCCCGCGCCTACGACCAATGCCAGCCCGACCCGCTACCCAAGTAGCATTCGCCTCACCCGGGCGCCTCCCTAGACTGCCAGCATCATCCAGGGCGGAGCCCGTCATCATGCACCCGTACCCGAGCGAAGGCGTGAGCAGCGCCGTATCGCGGGCCAGCGCCGCCGAACAGGTAGCCCAGGAGCTTGCCGGCCAATTACTGCACCCGCACCTGGGCTTCGTGCTGTTCTTCTGCTCGCCCGGCTACGACCTGCCGGCCCTGGCCCAGGCGTTGCAACAAAGCTTCGGCGGCATTCGCCTGGCCGGTTGCACCAGTGCCGGCGAGATCACCCCCGAAGGCTACGGGCGCGGTTGCGTCACCGCCCTGGGCTTCGATCACCGCCAGTTCTCCATCGCCGCCGAACGCATCGATGCCATGGAGCAGTTCAGCCTGGTTGCCGCCCAGGCCATGGTCGAACGCCTGGTGGCGGGCTGTCGCAGCAACAGCCTGGCGCCGATCAAGGGGCACAGCTTCGCCCTGACCCTGCTCGACGGCCTCTCCAGCCGCGAAGAAACCGTGCTGGCCGCCCTCAGCGCGGCGCTGGGCGAGATTCCGCACTTTGGCGGCTCGGCCGGTGACGACAACCAGCTCAGCCATACCCATGTGTACTACGACGGGGCCTTTCACAGCGGCGCGGCGGTGGTGCTGCTGGTCAACACCTGGCTGGACTTTGAAGTCTTCACCACCCATCACCTGCAACCGCGCCACGAAAAGCTGGTGGTGACCCGTGCCGATCGCCAGCTGCGCCGGGTCCATGAGCTGAACGCGGAACCGGCGGCCGAGGAGTACGCGCGCCTGATCGGGGTGCCGGTGAGCGCCCTGGACCAGCGGGTGTTCGCCGCCCACCCGCTGGCGGTGCGGCTCAACGATCGGCATTACGTGCGGGCCATCCAGCAGGTGCATGACGACTTGAGCCTGAGTTTCTACTGTGCGGTGGAGAACGGCATCGTCCTCACCGCCATGCGCCCGGGGCCTTTGCTGGCCAACCTGCAGTCACTGTTCGACGGCCTGCACGAGCGCCTCGGGCCCTTGCTGGTGTGTATCGGCTGCGACTGCTTCCTGCGCCGCCTGGAACTTGAGGGCAGCGACGAGCTTACCGCTGTCGGCGACTTCCTGCGCAGTCGGCAGGTGCTGGGTTTCAACTCCTACGGGGAACAGTTCAATGGCACCCATATCAACCAGACCTTCACCGGTGTCGCCATCGGACGCCCGCGCCAGCGACTCGAACCTTGAGCTTGAGGCGCTGCGCCTGGCCAACCGCAAGTTGCAGCGCATCAACGCGGCCCTGATCGAGCGCCTGGAATCCGGTGCGGTACGCCCGGACGATGCCTATGCGGCGTTCCAGCATTCGGTAGCGCTGGCCGAGCAAGTGCGCGAACGCACCGACACTCTCAACCAGACCCTGATCGAGCTCAAGGCCAGCAACCATTTGCTCAGCGATGCCCGGTTGCGCGCCGAAACCGCCCACCAGCACCTGGTCGATGCCATCGAAAGCATCTCCGATGCCTTCGTATTGTTCGACCAGGACCTGCGCATCGTGCTGTTCAACAACCGCTTCAAGTCGTTCTGGGCCAACAGCCGGATCCGCATCATCAGCGGCATGCGCCTGGCCGAGATCAAGCGCCTGATGCACGGCAGCCACCTGTTCAACGAAGAGCACCGCGGCGCGGGCGACGAGCATGGGCTCTATTGCCTGCACAATGGCCGGTGGTTGCAGGTCAGCGAGCGGCCGACCCGTGACGGTGGCCGGGTCATGCTGTTCACCGACATCACCGAACTCAAGCACAGTGAAACCCGCCGCCGCGAGCAGGCGGTGGCGCAGAAGTCGCACCTGCTGCAACGCGCCGTGGACAACCTGTCCCAGGGCGTGGCCATGGTCAATGCCGAGGGCCTGCTGGAGCTGTGGAACCGGCGCTTCCTCGAACTCAGCGGCCTGGCCCCGATCGCCGCCCATCGGCCGTTCGCCGAAGTGATCGGCGACAGCGAACTGGCGTTGCTGACCCCGGACAGCCGCGATGCCAACGGACGCTGCATCCATGAACTGGAGCAGCGCCTGTACGATGGCCGCATGCTGGAGATCCGCACCCATCCGTTGCCTACCGGCGGCTTCGTCAACACCTTCACCGACATCACCGAGCGCTACCAGCACGCCGAGGCACTGAGCGAGAGCGAGCGCTGGATCCGCCTGATCACCGACCACGTGCCGGCCCTGATCGCCTACCTCAATGCCGAACTGGTCTATGAATTCACTAACCAGGTCTACGAGCAGTGGTACTGCTGGCCACGGGGGGTGATGCTCGGGCAAAGCCTGCGTGACGTGCACAGCCCCGAGCACTATCAGCGCCTGGAAGGCTACATCGCCCGGGCGCTGGCGGGGGAGAGCGTGACCTTCGAGTGCGCCGAAACCCACGTCAACGGCCAGGAGCGCTACATGCTGCGCTCCTATGTGCCCAACCGTACGGCCAGTGGCGAGGTGATCGGCATCTTCGTGCTGATCCGCGACATCACCGAGCGCCGGCGCAGCGCCGAGGCCCTGCACCAGGCCTACCAGCACCTGGAGGTGCGGGTGCGCGAGCGTACCGCCGAGCTGACCCGGGCCAAGCAGGAGGCCGAGCAGGCCAACCTGTCCAAGACCAAGTTCCTCGCCGCCGTCAGCCATGACCTGCTGCAACCGCTGAACGCGGCGCGACTGTTCACCAGCGCCTTGCTCGAACAGCACAGCGCCAACCCGAGCCTGGTGCGCAGCGTCAGCCATTCGCTCGACGATGTGGAAAGCCTGCTCGGCACCCTGGTGGACATCTCCAAGCTCGATGCCGGGGTGATACAGGCCGACCTGGCGACCTTTGCCCTGACCGATCTGCTCGACAACCTGGCCCTCGAGTATGCCCATGCCGCCGGCAGCGAAGGCCTGCGCCTGGCCTACCATCCCTGCAGCCTGTACGTGCACAGCGATATCCAGCTGTTGGCGCGGATCCTGCGCAACCTGCTCAGCAATGCCATCCGCTACACCCCGCAAGGGCGTGTGGTGCTGGGCTGCCGGCGGCGTGCCCAGCGGGTGTGGATCGAAGTCTGGGATACCGGTATCGGCATTGCCGAGGACAAGTGCGAAGAAGTCTTCCAGGAGTTCAAGCGCGGCGAGGTGCAACGCCCCGACCAGGACCGTGGCCTGGGGCTGGGCCTGGCGATCGTCGAGAAGATCGCCGGGATCCTCGGCCACCGCATACAACTGCGCTCGGTGCCGGGCAAAGGCTCGCTGTTTGCCGTCGAAGTGCCGCGCGCTGACAGCGCCGGCCGCCCGCCACAGGCTCCGGCGTTGGCCGAACTGTCGGACATACGCCTGGCCGGTGCGCGGATCTGGGTGCTGGATAACGATGCGGCGATCTGCGCCGCCATGGCCACCTTGCTGGCCCAATGGGGCTGCGAGGTGGTGACGGCCTTGAGCGAGGAGGACCTGGCCCGCCAGGTCGATATCTGCCATGACGACGCCGACCTGTTGATCGCCGACTATCACCTCGATGGCGAGCGCAACGGTGTCGATGCGCTGGCGGCGATCAATGCCCTGCGCCCGACGCCATTGCCTGCGCTGATGATCACCGCCAACTACAGCAGCGAACTCAAGCAGCAGGTGCGCGAGCGCGGCCATGCCTTGTTGCACAAGCCGGTGCGGCCGATGAAGCTCAGGGCTGCCATCGGCCATCTGCTGGGCAGCGGTCTCAGCGTGGCAGGCGCCCGCTGACGAAGTGGGCGACGTCGTTGAAGCCGTGGGTCGAGGCATGGCCCGGGGTCACCAACGAATCGATGAAGGCCTCGTCCTCGGCGCTGATCTTCACCTGCAAGGCGCCGCTGTAGGTGTCCCACTGGGCTTCGGTGCGCGGGCCGACAATGGCCGAGCTGACCAGCTGGTTGTTTAGCACCCAGGCGATGGCGAACTCGACCATGCCCACGCCCTTGTCCTGGGCATAGGCCTGGACCTTGCGGGCGATGGCCAGGGACTCGGGGCGCCATTCGGTTTCCAGGATGCGCTTGTCCTGGCGGCCGGCGCGCGTACCGGCCTGGGGGGCGGCGCCGGGGGCGTACTTGCCGCTGAGCACACCACGGGCCAGCGGGCTGAACGGCACGATGCCCAGGCCATGGTGGGCGGCGGCGTGGAACTGTTCGGGCTCGGCCTGGCGGTTGACGATGTTGTACAACGGCTGGCTGACCACAGGCTTGGGGATGCCCAGGCGCTCGGCCAGGTGACAGATCTCGGCGATGCGCCAGCCGCGGAAGTTGGACACGCCCCAATGGCGGATCTTGCCCTGGCGCAGCAGGTCGCCCATGGCCCCGACCGTGACTTCCAGCGGCGTGCCGTGGTCTTCGCGGTGCAGGTAGTAGATGTCCAGGTAATCGGTGCCCAGGCGGGTCAGGCTGGCCTCGATGGCATTGAAGATATGCTTGCGGCCCAGGCCGCTGCGGTTGGGCAGGCCGTCGGCCGGACCGAAACCGACCTTGCTCGCCAGCACCCAGTCGTGGCGATGGCGGGCAATGGCTTCACCGACGATCTCCTCGGAGCGTCCGGCGTTGTACACGTCGGCGGTGTCGATGAAGTTGATGCCCTGGTCCCAGGCCTTGTCGATGATGCGTAGCGAATCGTCGATACTGGTGGGTTCGCCGAACATCATGCTGCCCAGGGTCAGGGCGGACACCCGCAGGCCGCTGCGGCCCAGTGGTCGGTAGATCATGAGCGAAAATCCCGTGGCGGTGTGTATCCGGTCTGTTTTACACAGTTCGCCCCGGGATTTAAAGCCGGTAGGAGCGGGCTAGCCCCGCGATGCAATGTAACTGACACACTGCAATCGCGGGGCAAGCCCGCTCCCACCCGGTTGTGTCAGCTGACGGCGACCGATGCCGCCACGCGCGAGCGCGACACCCGCAGGGCCACCAGGCTACCGACCACGATCAGCCCGGCCAGCGAATACAGCGCCGCATCGGTCGAACCGGTCTGGTCCTTGATGAAACCTACCAGGTAGGGGCTGAGGAAACCGGCCATCTGCCCGACCGAGTTGATGATCGCCAGGCCCGCCACCGCGGTACCGGCGCTGAGCAGGGCAGTGGGCATCGGCCAGAACATCGGCAGGCCGGTGAGGGCGCCCATGGTAGCGATACTCAGGCCGACAATGGCAATGGCCGGGCTGTGAGCGAAGTTGACGGCGATCAACAGGCCCACGGCGCCCATCAGCATCGGTACGACTAAATGCCAGCGCCGCTCGTTGCGCAGGTCCGCCGAGCGCCCCACCAGCAGCATGAACACCCCGGCCAGCAGGTAGGGGATGGCGCTCAGCCAGCCGATCAGCAAGGCATCGCTGAAGCCCAGGTTCTTGATGATCGACGGCAGCCAGAAGTTGATCGCATAGACCCCGCTCTGGATGCAGAAGTAGACGAAACCGAAGGTCCAGATCAGCGGGTTGGTGAACACCGACAGCAGGCTGTCGCTGGTGGTCAGCGGCTTGCTGGCGGCGTCGGCGGCAAGGTCCTGCTCGATGATCTTGCGATCGGCCGGGCTCAGCCACTTGGCCGTGGCATAGCCGTCACTGAGCAGGAACACCGCGAGCAAGCCCAGCAGCACGGTCGGCAGACCCTGGATCAGGAACATCCATTGCCAGCCGGCCAGGCCATGCTGGCCGGCGGCGAAATGGTTGAGGATCCAGCCGGAGAACGGCCCGCCCAGCAGCCCGGACACCGGGATCGCCGACATGAACAGGGCCATGATCCGGCCACGGCGGGCAGCCGGGAACCAGCGCGAGAGGTACAGCACGATGCCGGGGAAGAAGCCCGCTTCGGCGGCGCCGGTGAACAGGCGCAGCACGTAGAACTCCATGGGCGTGGTGACGAACAGCAGGCAGGTCGACAGCGTGCCCCAGGCAATCATCATCAGCGCGATCCAGCGCCGCGGGCCGAAGCGGTTGAGCGCCAGGTTGCTGGGCAGGCCGCACAGCACATAGCCGATGAAGAAAATGCCGGCGCCGAGGCCGTAGATGGTTTCGCTGAACTTCAGCGCATCGAGCATCTGCAGCTTGGCGAAGCCGACGTTGACCCGGTCCAGGTAGTTGAACAGGTAGCAGATGAAGATGAACGGAATCAGCCGCAGCGTAACGCGCCGGTACAGCGCATTGCGGGTGACGTCTTGGCCTTGGTCAGGGGCAGGGCTGTATGCCATGATTCTCTCTCTGTTGTTATGTTTATCGCCGCAGCAGCATCGAGGCTGTTGCTGCGACGAGTCTCGGTGAGCGGACCGTGGCTGTCTTTGTGCTTTTGCACAGCATTTCGTGCGGCCTGCTGTGCCCCGGACCAATCACTGCGACAACAAGGATCCCCCCATGTTCGAACTCGACCATGACCTGGCGCAAGATATCGTCGATCGGGCGATGGCGATCCTGCCGTGCAACGTCAACGTCATGGACAGCCAGGGCCTGATCCTGGGCAGCGGTGAACCGGAGCGGATCAACACCCGTCACGAAGGCGCCCAGCTGGTATTGGCCAACGGCCGGATCGTCGAACTGGACGTCGAGGCGGCCAAGTGCCTCAAGGGCGTGCAGCCCGGGGTCAACCTGCCGCTGATGCTCGACGGGCGCCTGATCGGCGTGCTGGGCCTGACCGGCGACCCGCAGCAGTTGCGCACCTACGCCGAACTGGTGCGCATGACCGCCGAGATGCTCCTGGCCCAGCGCCACCTGCAGGTCGAGCAGCAGTGGCGGCGGCAGCGTTGCGATGATCTGCTGGCCTTGTTGCTGGGAGGCTCGGGTGACTCCCCCAGGCTGATCGACGAAGCCCGGCAACTGGGGCTCAAGCCGCAACTGGCGAGAATGCCCTGCCTGTTCGAACTGGAGGCCGGCCCTGCGGCCGAAACCCTGGCCGGCTGGTTGATGAGCCGATATCCCGACAGCTGGTGTGTCAGCCCGGCGCGCCAGTCATTGCTCTGGTGCCGGCCGGCCAGTGTCGCCCTGGACGAGCCGCGCCTGCTGGAAAAACTCCATCGCCAGGGCTGGCAAGTGCAGCGCCTGGCCGTCGGCTCGGCGGCGCAGAGCCTTGAGCAACTGCGCCGGGGTTACCGGCGTGTGCGCGATCTGCTGGCCTATGGCCGGGAGGTATTGCCTGCCGAGCAGATCCTGACCCTGGCCCGCTACCGCCTGCCGGCCTTGCTCTGGCGCCATCGCAACGATGATTCCCTGGATGAGCTGCTCGAACCCTTGCAGCGCATTCGCGCCAAGGATGCCAGTGGTCAATTGCTGGCCACCTTGCGCGCCTGGTGTGCCCACGATGGCCAGAGTCAGGCCTGTGCCGATGCCTTGGGAATCCACCGTAACAGCCTGCGTTATCGGCTGGAGCGCATTGCCGAGTTGAGCGAGGTCGATCCGTTGCGGCTTGAAGGCATGTTGAGCCTGTACCTGGGGCTGCAACTGATGCCCAGCTCGTAAAATCTACGGCCGCTGCGCGCCCGATCGCAGCCTGCCGGCAGCTCCCACAGCTACCCAGCAACCCCAAAGATGTGCAGTTCACACTGTGGGCCGGCGAAGCCTGCGATCGACCGCAAGGCGGTCGCGGGCCAAGCCACCCGGGGCGATTTGGCCAACTGACCAAACGAGTACCCGGCGCTTTTGTGCATCCGACCGAAGTACGCCCATGCTGCAACTGTCAGCATGCTGCTTATCAGCACAAGGAGCCCTCCCATGAAAATCGTCATCGCCCCTGACTCGTTCAAGGACAGCCTCAGCGCCGAAGGGGTCGCCAGTGCCATTGCCGCCGGGCTTGCCCAGGTGTTGCCCCAGGCGCAGCTGGTCAAGTGTCCGATGGCCGACGGTGGCGAGGGCACCATGGACGCGATCATCGCCGCCTGCGCCGGTGAGCTGCGCAGCCTCGACGTGCGCGGGCCGCTTGGCGAGCCTGTACGTGCCGGCTGGGGCTGGCTGGCCGAGAGCCGCACCGCGATCATCGAGATGGCCCAGGCCAGCGGCATCCAGTTGCTGGCCCCGGCGCAACGCGATGCCTGTCGCAGCAGCACCTACGGTACCGGTCAGTTGATCGCTGCGGCGCTGGATGCCGGGGCGCGGCGGATCATCCTGGCCATTGGCGGCAGTGCCACCAACGATGCCGGCAGCGGCATGCTGCGTGCCCTGGGCCTGAAACTCTTCGACGCCCAGGACCTGCCGCTGGCCGAAGGAGGCCTGGCCCTGGCGCAGCTTGCACGAGTTGATGCCAGCGCCCTGGACCCACGCCTGACCGAGGTGCAGCTGGAGGTGGCGGCCGACGTCGACAACCCCTTGTGCGGCAGCAACGGTGCCTCGGCGATCTTCGGCCCGCAGAAGGGCGCAAGTGCCGAGCAGGTCCGCTTGCTCGATCAGGCATTGGGGCATTTTGCCGATCACTGCGCAGCGCTGCTGGGCAACGATGTCCGTGACCTTCCAGGTTGTGGCGCCGCCGGCGGCATGGGCTTTGCCGCCAAGGCCTTCATGCAGGCAAGCTTTCGTCCCGGTATCGAGGTGGTGGCGGAGCTGGCCGAGCTGGATGCAGCGGTGCAGGACGCTGACCTGGTGATCACCGGCGAGGGCCGCTTCGATGCCCAGACCCTGCGTGGCAAGACGCCCTTCGGCGTGGCGCGTATCGCCCGTCGTCATGGCGTACCGGTGGTGGTCATCGCCGGGACGCTGGGGGAAGGCTACGAGCAACTCTATGCCCACGGCATCGATGCCGCCTTCGCCCTGACCAGTGGCCCGATGAGCCTGGAACAGGCCTGCGCCCAGGCCGCGCCCTTGCTGCAGGCGCGGGCCGGGGATATTGCCCGACTGTGGCGCTGTGCACTGAAGGCTCAGGACTGAATCAAGCGCTCCAGGTGCAGGGGGCTGGCAGCTTCAAGCAGTGCCAGCTCGCCAAAGGACGCCGAGGCATCGACATAACGCAACGCCGACTTGGCGTCCTTCCAGCCCACATGGCTCATCAACGCCTTGAGCTCCCAGCCATTGCTGGTGGCCCAGGTGGCAAAGCCGCGGCGCAACGAATGCCCGGTGTACAGCGCGGCCGGCACGCCGCCACGCTCCAGGATGCGCCGCAGCAGGGCGATCAGGCTGTTGCTGTTGAGCGCCGCTTCACCGAGGTTGCCCCAGCGGTCGAGCTTGCGGAACACCGGGCCGTGGGCGATGCCGGCCACTTCGATCCACTGCAGGTAGGCCTGCACCGGGCACAGCACTTTCAGGGCCGGGGCCTGATGACGCACGCCCAGTGCCTGGCGGTCGCCCTTGCTGCGCGGCAGGTAGATCGACAGGCCAATGCCGGCCTGGGCCTGGATATGCTCGACCCTTAAGCGCGCCAGTTCATCCCCGCGAAACCCACGCCAGAAGCCGATCAGCAACAAGGCCACATCGCGCCGGGCCCGCAGCAGGGCCGGCAGGTCGTGCTGTTGTCGTGCTTGATGAGCCTCGGCTTCCAGTACCGCCACCGCCTGCTGCAAGTGCTGGATCTGCAGCGGCGCGGCCTGGCGCGGTTCGGCCGGGTGCAGGGTGCGGATACCCCTGAGCACCTGGCGCACCAGCGGCGCCTTGGTCGGGTCGGGAAAGCCCTGGCTGACGTGCCATTGCCCCAGCGCCGCCAGGCGCTGCTTGAGGGTGTTGATCGAGTGGCTGCCGGCATGATCGGCCAGGTAGCGCGCCACGCTGTCGGCGGTGGCGGGCAGGAAGCCGCCCCAGCTGACCTCGAAGTGCTCGACCGCCGCTTGATAGCTGCGCCGGGTGTTGTCCCGGGTGGCGGCCTGCAAGTACTGTTCGATGCTGTTGGTCGTGGTCATGGTTTACTGGCCTGTAATGTAAGCAGCTGGTCGGCAGCCGCTGCCCCGAATGCTGATGGAACTAGACTGTCAGTCTGACGTTGAGGTTAGGTCGCTGGTATCAACGTGTTCGATTGAGGGAAAACCCTCATTGCTGCAGGTAGGTCAGCCTCCTAGCATGGCAACGGTGTCAGCCCACAAGCCCTGAACCACGGAGCCAGCCATGACCAGCACACAGACCGACGACAAACGCCCGACCCCGGACCCTGCCGAGGACAATGCGTTTTTCCCCTCACCGTATTCGCTCAGCCAGTTTACCTCACCGAAGTCCGATCTCAGCGGTGCCGATTATCCCGAACCTTACCGGGGCGGGCGCTGGAAGGTGCTGGTGATCGGCGCCGATGAGCGTTACCTGTTGACCGATAACGGCACGATGTTCTCCACCGGTAACCATCCCGTTGAAACGCTGCTGCCGATGTACCACTTGGACAAGGCCGGGTTCGGCTTCGATGTCGCGACCGTATCCGGTAACCCGGTCAAGTTCGAGTTCTGGGCGATGCCGTCCGAAGACGCTGAAGTCAAAGGCTTGTACGGCAAGTACCGCGCTCAATTCAAGCAACCGAGGAAGCTCGCCGAGGTGATCGACAGCGCCCTGGGCGACGACTCCGACTACATCGGTGTGTTCATCCCCGGCGGACACGGCGCGCTGATCGGCCTGCCGGAAAGTGTCGAGGTGCAAAAGGTGCTGGAGTGGGCCGCGGCCCGGGACAAGTTCGTCATCTCCCTGTGCCACGGCCCGGCCGCCTTGCTCGCCCTGGGTGTGGGCAAATCCGCAGCCGCCAACCCCTACAAGGGCTACAAGATCTGTGCCTTCCCGGACGACCTGGATGCGCAGACGCCCGCCATCGGCTACATGCCGGGTCACCTGACCTGGAAGTTCGGTGAACAGCTCCAGGCGCTGGGCTTCGAGATCATCAACAAGGACATCTCCGGTGCCACCCACCAGGACCGCAAGCTGTTGACCGGCGACAGTCCCTATGCGGGTAATGCCCTGGGCAAACTGGCGGCTGCGGCGTTGCTCGACGAGGTCGCAGCAAGGTGAACAGCGGGGTGGCCGAGGCGGCCGTGCGTACTGTGCTGGAGATCGAACGCGCCACCGCGCTGGCGCAGGCCCAGCAGGCCGTTCGCGCCTTTGCCGGGCCCTTTGGCTACGATCGCTTCGTGCTGTTTTCGGCCTCATCGGCACGGGACGAAGTGGTCGAGCGCATTTACTGGGTCGAAGGTGACTGGTTCGGCGATGGCCTGGCGGTCGACGCCCAGACCTATGTGCGCCGATGCCCGGTCACCCGCCATATCCTGGAAACCCGCGAAGCGTTTTTCTGGACCAAGACACAGCGTGCGGACGGTGACCGCTACCGCGTGGTTCGCCGCCCGATCGGCAGCGGACCACACGGCTTGCAGGTGCCGGTATTCGGTCCGCTGGGGCTCGAAGGTGCCATGAGCCTTGGCGGTGGGCAGGTGGACAGCAGCCCCGAGGTGCGGGTGCTGTTGGCAATGGTCGCCACCGCCGCGTTTTGCGCCGCTCGCCGGTTACTGGAAGCGCCTGGCACCGAGGGCGTCAGAACGCTTTCCGGGCGCGAGCGCGAAGTACTGGCCTGGACCGCCGCCGGGCGACGCCAGGCCGATATCGCCGCCACCCTCGGGTTGTCGGAGCGCACCGTGGAGAATCATTTACGCGCTGCCCGTCGTCGCCTGGGCGTGGCAACCACCGCGCAGGCGATCCAGGTCGCCACACGCAATGGTGACCTGGACGACTGAGGTGTCCGCCATGCTCTACGTGACAGCCCGATTCGACGTCAAACCCGAAGGACTGGATGAAATGCTCGACCTGCTGGCCGTGCTCAGCGAGAAGACCCGGCTTGAGCCTGGATGCCTGGAGTACGGCTACTTTCAAGCGCTCGACAATCCCTTGCAGATCACCTCTTTCGAACGCTGGCAAAGCGACGCCTGCGAGGCCGCGCACTGGCAGACCGAACATTTGACCCGCGCGCTTGCCATAGGCGCCGGGCTGTTGCAGGCGGCGCCGCAGATCAGCAGGTACCGACGGGTCTGCTGAACTGCGACGACAGGGTCAGTGATCGATGGCGGTAGCGATGCCGACACCGGTCTGGGCCCGGACCAGCTGGTCGTCGAAGCCCTCACGGTCCCTGTCCGCCCTGGCACTGCGATCCAGCCGCGAGACCAGGACGATCACGGCAAAGGTCAGCGGCATCGAGAACAGCGCCGGGTGGTCATAGGGGAAGATCGCCTGCGGGTTGCCCAGCACGGTGACCCAGACCGTGGGGGAGAGGATCACCAGGGCCAGGGCCGAGAACAGCCCGGTCAGCCCGCCGTAGATCGCGCCGCGGGTGGTCAGGCCCTTCCAGTACATGGCCATGAACAGCACCGGGAAGTTGGCCGAGGCGGCGATGCCGAACGTCAGGCCGACCAGGAAGGCGATGTTCACCTGTTCGAACAGGATGCCCAACGCCATGGCCAGCAACCCCAGTATCACCACTGCGATGCGCGATACCCGCATCTCCTGGGCCTCGCTGGCATTGCCGCGCTTGATCACCGTGGCGTAGAGGTCATGGGAGATGGCCGAGGCGCCGGCCAGGGTCAGGCCGGCGACCACGGCGAGGATGGTGGCGAACGCCACGGCGCAGAGAAAGCCCAGGAACAGGTTGCCACCCACCGCCTTGGCCAGGTGCATGGCCACCATGTTGCTGCCGCCTTGCAGGGTGCCGCCGAGCTTGCCGTCGACAAAGTACTGCGGATCGGTGCCGACAATGACGATGGCGGCAAAACCGAGCACGCAGACCACCAGGAAGAAGTAGCCGATGAAGCCCGAGGCGTAGAACACCGACTTGCGCGCTTCGCGGGCATTGGGCACGGTGAAGAAGCGCATCAGGATATGCGGCAGGCCGGCTAGGCCGAATACCAGGCCCAGGGCCATGGAAGCAACGTTCAGCGGGTTGGCCAGCATGCTCCCGGGGCCCATGATGCTCCAGCCGCCGGCATGGCTTTGCACCGCGCGGCTGGCCAGGGTTTCCAGGCTGAAGCCGAAGGGTGCCAGGGCCAGCAGCATCAGCAGGGTGCCGCCCACCAGCAGCAGGACGGCCTTGCTGATCTGCACCCAGGTGGTCGCCAGCATGCCGCCGAAGATCACATAGACCAGCATCAGCAGGCCCACCACCACGACCGCCAGCGTGTAGTCCAGGCCGAACAGCAGCTTGACCAGTTGCCCGGCGCCGACCATCTGCAGCAGCAAGTAGCAGCACACCACCGTCAGCGAGCCACAAGCCGCGAGCATGCGGACGCGGCGCTGGTCGAGGCGGAACGAGACGATGTCGGCGAAGGTGTAGCGGCCAAGATTGCGCAGGCGCTCGGCCATCAGGAAGGTCAGGAGCGGCCAGCCGATAAAGAAGCCGGTCATATAGATGAAGCCGTCGTAGCCCTTGGCGAAGACCATGCTGGATAGTCCCAGCAGGGTCGAGGCCGACATGTAGTCACCAGCGATGGCCAGGCCGTTCTGCCAACCGCAAATGCCACCGCCGGCGGTGTAGAAGTCGCTGGCCGAGCGGGTCTGGCGGGCGGCCCACCAGGTGATCAGCAGGGTGATCGACACGAACAGCAGGAACATGCCGATGGCATGCAGGTTCAGCCCTTGTGGCGGCGCGTCGGCTGCCGAGGCGAACACGGGTTGGGCACACAGGACGGCTGCTGGAAGCCGCAGGCAGGTGGCTTTCATCGCTGGCTCTCCTTGACGATGCTGGCACTGACATGATCGAAGTGACTGTTGGCGCGGTGCACGTACCAGGCTGTCAGCAGCCAGGCGACGACGATCAGCAGGGTCGCCAGCGGGATGCCCAGGCTCAGGTGGCTGCCCGGGTACAGCGGCAGGTGCAGCAGGTCGGGGCGCGCGGCGGCAACCCCCATGAACAGGAAATAGCTGGCAAGCACCAGGGCGCTGAGCCACCAGGTCAGGCGCGAGCGGGCCCTGGCCAGGGCGATATAGCGCGGGTTTTCCCGGATGCGTCGGTAGTGCTCGACAGGCGTGTCGATCATGCTGTTCATAGTGCCTCCGCTTGTTTTTGTTGTAAGGCTGCGCGTGGGCGCGTCGCTGACGCGCCGGTAGGGGGTGGTTCAGGGCCAGGCGAAATCGGTGAAGTGCTCGCGCAAGGTCTTCTTGCTGACCTTGCCGGTCGCAGTGTGCGGCAATGCCTGCATGAACGCGCTGGCGTCGGGCATCCACCACTTGGGGATCTTGTCTTCGAGAAAGGCGGTGAGGGCTTCATGGCTGGGCGCCGGGTGATCCTGGCGAGCCACCACCACCAGCAAGGGGCGCTCACTCCAGCGTGGGTGCGGGAGACCGATCACGGCGGCCTCGGCCACCTGCGGGTGGGCCATGACCGCGTTCTCGATTTCCACCGAGCTGATCCACTCGCCGCCGGACTTGATCACGTCCTTGATGCGGTCGGTGATCTGCATGTAGCCCTTGGAGTCGATGCTGGCGACATCGCCGGTGTCGAACCAGCCCTCGGTAGTCTGTTCGCCGAAGTAGCCGCTGCGCACCCAGGGGCCGCGCACCTGCAGCGCGCCGCTGGCCTGGCCATCGTGGGGCAGGGGGCGCTGGGCTTCATCGACGATGCGCATCTCGACCCCGAACATGGCCCGGCCCGACTTGAGCAGTTGCTGCCCGCGCGGCGCCTGGGCCAGTGCCGCGTACCAGGGTTGGTGGCGGTTGTAGCTGCCCATGGGGTTGAGCTCGGTCATGCCCCAGCCGTTTTCCAGGGCCACGCCATGGCGCTGCATGGCCTCGATCAGCGCCAGCGGGCAGGCCGCGCCACCGCTGACGGCGCGCTTGAGCGAGGGGACTGCAGCGGCGTGCGCGTCCAGGTGCTGGCTGATGTTGGCCCACAGCGTCGGTACCGCCAGGGAGAAGCTCACCGCTTCGTCGTTGATCAGCTTGATCATCGCGGCGGCATCACCGACCCGTGGGCCAGGCAGGACCAGTTTGGCGCCGACCATGGCGGCGTTGTACGGCATGCCCCAGGCGTTGACATGGAACATCGGCACCATCGGCATCACCACATCCAGCGCGCGCAGGCCGACGCTGTCGGCCATGTTCTGGGCCATGCCGTGGAGCACGGTGCTGCGGTGGCTGGTAAGTACGCCCTTGGGATTGCCGGTGGTGCCGGAGGTGTAGCACAGGCCGGCGGCACGACGCTCGTCGAGCTCCGGCCAGTCATGATGGTCGTCGACCGCCTCCAGCAGCGCTTCGTAGCTCAGCAGGCCGGGCAGCGAGCTGGCGGGCACCTGATCGGCGGCGCAGAGGACGATGCAGTGGCGGACACTGCCAAGTTCAGCTTGCAGGCTTTCCAGCAGCGGGATGAACTGCGGGTCGACGAACAGCAGGTCGTCCTCGGCATGGCGGATGATGTAGCCGATCTGCTCGGGGAACAGCCGGGGGTTGATGGTGTGGCAGATCCGCCCGGAGCAGGGTACGGCGTAATGCAGTTCGAAATGGCGGTGATCGTTCCACGCCAGGGTGCCGATCCGGGCATCGGCCGGGCAGCCTAGGGCGTCCAGTACATTGGCCAGGCGGCGCGCGCGGGAAAACGCCTGGGCATAGGTGTAGCGATGCACGTTTCCATCGTTGAACAGCGAGACGATCTCGGTGTCGGCGGCAACCATGAGGGCTTGGCGCATGATCGCGGCGATACTCAGGTTGAAGTTCATCATCATGCCTTGCACGGGCAACCTCCTGCCTTGTTATTGTGGGCGCTCCGACGCTGCAGGCCGGCCGGCGGCAGCGTCGGAGGGGAGGGAGCAAGGGCTGTGCCAAATCTCAGTGGTTTGAATTGCTAATGAAAAAACTGTTTTTATTCAATTAATTACAGATGCTTTCTTAACAGTATTCGAGGTATTTGAGGCCGCGTTGAGCACCATCCAGGTTTCATCGCTGAAATAAATTTCAGAGTTGAAATGCACGGCCGCATCAGTCCTTCCGGGTGCGCAGGCGTCGCCACAAGGTGGTCCGGCTGATGCCCAGGCGGCGGGCGGTTTCGTCCAGGTCGCCCTGGCATTGTTCGAGCATTTCGCGCACCCGGGTGCTTTCCTGGGCGCGGCTCAGGCTGCGCAGATCCTGTCCGTCGGGGGCATGGGCCGGTGCCGAAGGTTGCCCGGGCTGAGGCTCGAACAGTTCGCTGAACAGCGACTGCAAGGCGACTGCATTACCGCTGCCTGACAGCGCCTCGGCAGACAAGGCCGCCCGCTCCACCAGGTTTTCCAGTTCGCGGATATTGCCCGGCCAGCCGTAGCGCAACAGCGCGGGCGTCAGTCGTTCCAGCAGGCGTCGACCGGCCTCGGCAGTAGCGGGCGGCAGCGGCAGTCGGTCGAGCATGGCCCCGGCGAGCAGGGGAATGTCCTGGGCACGCTCGCGCAACGGCGGAATGCTCAGGCTCAGAATGTTCAAGCGGTAGAAGAGGTCCTCGCGAAACGCACCTTGTGCAATCTGCGCGCGCAGGTCGCGGTGGGTGGCGGCGATCACGCGGATGTCCACCGGCGTCGGCTCGCCGGCCCCCAGGCGCAACACCTCGCGCTCCTGCAGCACGCGCAGCAGGCGGGTTTGCAGGGTGACCGGCATGTCGCCGATTTCATCGAGGAACAGGGTGCCGGTATGGGCGTTCTCGATCAGCCCGCTCTTGCCGCCTTTGCGTGAGCCGGTGAAGGCGCCTTCTTCATGGCCGAACAGCTCGCTTTCCAGCAGGGTTTCGGGGAAGGCGGCGCAGTTGATGGCGACGAAGGGGCCTTCGTGGCGCGGGCTGGCGTTGTGGATGCTCTGCGCGAGCAGCTCCTTGCCGGTGCCGCTTTCGCCACGGATCAGCAGGGTGGCGTGGGCGCTCGCGTAGCGCCGGGCCAAGTCGAGCAGGGCGCGAAAGGCGGGCGCCTCGCCGAGTATCTGCTCGAAGCGGTAGCGGGCGGTGAACTGGCGGGGTTTGACCTGGCTGCGGATGCGCCGGTCGGCGCGCTGGATGGCGTTGGCTTCCTGGCAGGTGATGACCACGCCGTCGGGCCTGCCGTTGTCGATGATCGGGGTGAGGTTGGCGTACAGCGTGCGGCCAGCGGCTTTGACGATGCGGTTTTCTTCGCCTTCGCCGCTGGCCAGGAGGGCGGCGATGTCCAGGTCGGCAATGATTGCCCCGAGCGGTTGTTCCAGCGCCGATTCGCTGGCGATGCCCAGCAAGGCGGCCATGCGCGGGTTCAGCGACTGGATCAGACCGTGGGCATCCACGGCGATCACGCCGTCTGAGAGGTTGCGCAATACGGCGTTCAGGCGCTGCTGCTGGATCAGCACCTGCTGGCGGCTGTGACAGACACCCAGGGCATCGTCCAGGGCCCGCCGCACGGTGTCGGCATTGAGTGCCAGCACACCCTGGGCACCGTTCGACTCGGCGATTTCCACTGCCGTGGACGACCCCACGATCACGCCGTGGCCCTCGTCGATCAGGCGCTTGACCTGTTGTTGCGCGCCTTCGTAGCGGGTGTAGGTGGCCTGGTGGACTTGTACGGTGAACAGCGAGGCCATCGCTTCGAGTTCCGGATGGGTGTCCTGGAAGCTCACGATGCCCACCTTGGTGGCCCGCGCCCTGGCGATGTCCAGAGCGCGGATCAGGTCGTATTCACCCATGCGGATCGAGAGGACGGCGATCGAGAGGTGCCTTCTCAGGTACGCGCTGGTGGCACCCGAACAGATGATCACATCGACATCGCCCCTGGCTTCCAGCGCTCGTCCGGTTTCGCCCAAGAGATTGACAGTGGTCTCGACGATTTCGACCCGGGCCCGGTCGCGGTAATCGGGTATCACCTGCTCGACGATACGGGCCATGCGGCTGGCGCCATCTGGCATTTGCAGGTGGGTGATCAGGGCGACCACCCTGGGCAGGTAGTGCTCGGTGCGCATGGTCCAGACCTCGACGCTGTTTTTTCCATGCTGAAACGTGCATTTCAAATCTGCAATGGAGTCGTGATATTCACGACATTGTTAATACTGGAAAGTAGACGTAACAAATTGATTATAAAGGGATAAATAAAATAGTTCGAAAGCTGGCTCAACTCTTGCTCAAGGGCAGGAAGACCATTCCTCTGGGAGTTCGAAGCCGCGATGTCCACCCTTTTTATTCCGCCACCCGGTGCTCAGCACGCCGACGTTCCCGATGCGTTCCCGGCGCTGGCCAGTTACCTGCGCCAGCAACTGGGGGCCGACAAGGTCGTGATCGACCAGGGCCAGCGCCTGTCCGGAGGCGCCATCCAGGAGAACTGGCTGCTCACCGGCACCGTGACCCGTGGCGGCGAGCAGAGCACCGAACAGTGGGTGCTGCGCACCGATTCCGCGTCCTCCGTGGCCGTCAGCATGGGCCGTGCCCAGGAGTTCGCAGTACTGGCCGCCGTGCACCAGGCCGGTGTTAAGGTGCCCGAGCCCTTGTGGCTGTGCCGCGACCTGGCCGTGCTGGGCCGCGATTTCTTTCTTATGCGCAAGCTAGAGGGTCATTCCAACGGGCACCGCCTGACCACGGACCTGACGCTGGAGCCGCTGCGCAGCGAGCTGTGCCGGGCGCTGGGCGAGAACCTGGGGCTGATTCACCGGATCACCCCTGACCATCCTGACCTGGGCTTTCTACCGCCACCTGCCAGCGACCCTGCGCAGGCCAGCATCGACCAGTACCGGCGCTTTCTCGATGCCTTGCCAGGCAGCTACCCGGTGATCGAGTGGGGGCTGCGCTGGTGCGAGCTGAACAAGCCGCTGCCCATGCCCGCGCGCCTGCTGCACCGCGACTACCGCACCGGCAACTACATGGTCGACGCCCTGGGCCTGACCGGCGTGCTGGACTGGGAGTTCACCGGCTGGGGCGATCCGCGCGAGGACATCGGCTGGTTCACTGCCCGTTGTTGGCGCTTTGCCCGGGCCGATCGCGAAGCCGGCGGCATGGGCGAGCTCAATGACTTCCTGCAGGGCTACAAGGCCGTCTCCGGCTATCAGGCCAGCCCGCAAGACCTGCGCTTCTGGCAACTGATGGCCCACCTGCGCTGGGCGGTGGTCGCCCTGCAGCAGACGCAGCGGCACCTGTCCGGCCAGCAGCGCTCACTGGAGCTGGCGCTGACCGGCACTCTGCTGGCGGAACTGGAACAGGACATTCTTCTACTCAGCGGAGCGCAGCCATGAATACCGACAACACCACGGCCATCGACCTGCTGGATACCGCAAGGGAGGTGCTGCTCGACACCCTGCTGCCTACGCTGGACAAGGCCCACCACTATGAGTGCCGGATGATCGCCCGGGCCATGGCCGTCGCCGCTCGGCAAATCGCCAGGGGCGCCGACGCCGAGCGCATCGAGGCCGGTGCTGTGGCCGCGCTGCTGGACGATCAACAGGCGACGACCGCCGATGCACGGGCACGGCTGGCCGGGCTGATCCGCAGCGGCGCTTTCGACCACCCGGATGAGCGCCAGCAACGGCTGCTCGAGGCGCTTTTGCGCATCAACCGGGCACGCCTGGCGATCACCAGCCCGAAGGCCGTGCGCAATGAACGCTGAAGCCCTGAGACGACGTCGTTGCTACCTGGTGCGCCATGGTCATGTCGATTATTTCGATGACCAGGGCCGGCCGCTGGACCCGCGTGCGGTGAAGCTGTCCCGGCACGGCGTAGAACAGGCTTTGGCGCTTGGCCAGGTCCTGCAGGGCACGCGCTTTGACCGGGTGCTGGTTTCCGACTATCCGCGTGCGCAGCAAACCCTTGAGCTGTTGCTCAAGGGCCGTGAAAGTCCGGTCCAGGCCCTGGCGCAGTTGCGCGAGATCCGTGCCGGGCGCCTGCGCGAAATACCGCCGCGGGCCCTGCGCGAAACAGTCGTCGACGCCTATCGCAAGGCCGCCGAACCCGGAGCGAGTTTCCTCGGAGGCGAGCGCTGGAGCGACTTCAGCCAGCGGGTGCTGGCGACGATGGACGAACTGGCCCGGGACGACAGCTGGGAGACCGCACTCATCGTCAGCCACGATGCCGTCAACCGCGTCGTCCTCGCCTGGGCCACCGGTATCGGTCTGGCGGGGATCAGCGCCTTCGAGCAGGACCCGGCCTGCCTCAACGTCCTCGATATCGATACCCGGGGCGGCCAGTTGCAGGACGGCTTTATCCGCACCCTCAACTTCACCCCCTACAACCCCGACAAGGCCGGCATCCACGCCACCGTGATGGAAAGCCTGTACCGCGCAATCCACCCGCACGGGCCGGCGGCCTGAACCTGCGAATCAACAAGGAACTCGAACATGAACTTTGCACTTTCCGATGAGCTGGTCACGTTGCAGGCGCGCGTGCGGGATTTCATCGCCAACGAAATCATCCCGATGGAGCACGACAGCCGCCAGGGCGCCCATGGCCCGAGCGATGCACTGCGCCAGGAGTTGGTGGCCAAGGCCCGCGCCCATGGCCTGCTGACCCCCCATGCGTCTCGCGAGATGGGCGGCCTGGGGCTGTCGCACACGGCCAAGGCGGTGATCTTCGAAGAGGCCGCCTACTCGCCGCTGGGGCCGACCGCGCTGAACATCCACGCCCCGGACGAAGGCAACATCCACCTGCTGGAGGTGGTCGCCACCGAAGCGCAGAAGGACCGCTGGCTCAGGCCCCTGGTGCAGGGGCATATCCGCTCCTGCTTCGCCATGACCGAGCCGGCGCCGGGGGCCGGCTCCGACCCCTCGATGCTGATGACCACCGCCGTGCGCGACGGTGACGATTACCTCATCAATGGCCACAAGTGGTTGATCACCGGCGCCGAGGGAGCGAGCTTCGCCATCATCATGGCCCGCACCGAGGACGGCAACGCCACCATGTTCCTCACCGACACCGACCAGCCGGGTTTCATCCTCGAACGCATGATGGATTCGCTCGACACCTGCTTTACCGGTGGGCATGGCGTGCTGCGCTTCGACAACCTGCGGGTGCCGGCCGATCAGGTGCTGGGGGAGGTGGGCAAGGGCTTTCGTTATGCCCAGGTGCGCCTGGCGCCGGCACGCCTGACCCACTGCATGCGCTGGCTGGGACAGGCCCGTCGTGCGCACGACGTGGCTTGTGCCTACGCGGCCCGGCGCCAATCCTTCGGCAAGCCGCTGGGCGAGCACCAGGGCGTGGGCTTCATGCTCGCCGACAACGAGATGGACCTGCTCACCACGCGCCTGGCGGTCTGGCATTGCGCCTGGGTGCTGGACCAGGGCGAGCGCGGCAATTTCGAGTCGAGCATGGCCAAGGTCATCAGCTCCGAAGGGATCTGGCGGGTGATCGACCGCAGCGTGCAGGTGCTTGGCGGGCAGGGGGTGACCAGCGAAGCCATCGTCGACCGGATCTTCCGCGACGCCCGGGGCTTTCGCATCTACGACGGCCCGAACGAAGTGCACCGCATGAGCCTGGCGCGCAAGATCCTCGCCCGCAGCGCCGGAGGTGCGCAATGAACGCGCTGGTCAACAAGCTGTTCGACATGAGCGGCCAGCGCGTGCTGGTGACCGGCGCCTCCAGCGGTCTGGGGCTGCATTTCGCCCGGACCCTGGCGGCGGCGGGCGCGCGGGTCGCCGTGGCGGCCCGGCGGGTCGAGCGGCTCAACGACCTGGTCGGCGAATTGCGCCTGGCCGGGCACGATGCCAGCGCCTATGAACTGGACGTCACTTCGCGGCAATCGGTGATCGACTGCATGGACGCCATCGAAGCGCAGCTGGGTGGCCTGGACGTGGTGGTCAACAACGCCGGCGTCAGCGACACCAAGCGGGTGCTCGACTACAACGACCACGACTGGCATGCGATCGTCGACACCAACCTGCGTGGCGCCTGGGTGGTGGCGCAGGAAGCGGCCAGAAGAATGGTCGAAGCCCGGCGGGCAGGGTGCCTGATCAACATCACCTCGATCCTCGCCAGTCGCGTGGGCGGCGGCGTGGGACCCTACAGTGCAGCCAAGGCGGGGCTCAGTCACTTGACCCGTTCCCTGGCGCTGGAACTGGCGCGCCATGACATCCGCGTGAACGCCATTGCGCCGGGCTACATTGCCACCGACATCAACGACGGGTTCCTCCACAGCGAAGCCGGTGAGCGCCTGCGCTCGCGCATTCCCAGCCGCAGGTTCTGCGCCAGCAGTGACCTGGATGGTGCCTTGTTGCTGCTGGCCTCGGGGGCCAGCAGGGGCATGACCGGCGCGGAAATCATCGTCGATGGTGGTCACGCCTGCGCAGGGTTGTAGGGAAGCCGGGCGACGCTGCGCTCATCGCAGCGCCGCCTGTTGTTTCAGGCAGGCTCCGGTACGGTCAGCACCACTTTGCCAATGTGCTGGCCGGACTCCATCAGGGCATGGGCCTGCGCCGCCTCCGCGAGCGTAAAGGTCTTGAAGATCAGCGGCTTGATCGCGCCGCTGCGTACATGGGGCCACACCTTGGACTCCAGTTCGGCAATGATCCCGGCCTTGTCGTCGGCGCTGCGCGAACGCAGGGTCGAGCCGATATGGGTGAGGCGCTTGACCAGCATGGGGAACAGGTCGACCTGGGTGGCCGGCCCCTTGATCACGCCGATCTGCACGATCCTGCCGTTCATGGCCGCGACCTGGAAATTTCGCCCCACATAGTCACCGGCAATGATGTCGACGATCACGTCCACGCCCAGGTTTTCGGTGGCGGCCATGACCTGTTCGACGAAATCCGTTTCGTTGTAGTTGATCGCGACATCGGCGCCCAGGGCCAGGCTTGCGGCCTGCTGCTGCGCGTTGGCCACCGTGGTGAAGATCTTCGAGGCGCCGAAAGCCTTGGCCAGCATGGTCGCCGTGGTGCCGATACCGGAGGCACCGCCATGGATCAGGACCGATTCGCCGGCCTTGAAGCCGCCGCGCTGGAACAGGTTGACCCAGACCGTCATGAAGGTTTCCGGCAGCGCCGCCGCCTCGATCATCGACAGGCCGCCTGGCAGGTGAATGGTGGTGCGTTCATCCGCCACCGCGTAGTCGGCGTAACCGCCGCCCGGCACCAGGGCAATCACCGGATCACCCAGGGCGAAGCGCTGCACTTCGCTGCCAAGGCCGACGACTTCGCCTGCGATCTCAAGGCCGGGAATGTCCGAGGCGCCGGCGGGCGGGTCGTACAGGCCCTTGCGCTGGAGCAGGTCGGGGCCGTTGACGCCGGCGGCCCGGACCCGGATCAGCACCTCGCGCGGGCCGGGTGCCGGTATCGGGCGTTGACTCGGCTGCAAGACGTCCGGGCCGCCCGGTTGGGTGATTTCAATGGCCGTCATCTGCGCGGCGGGATTTGTGCGAGTGATGCTCATGAGATAATCCTGGAAATGAGTGAGCACCAGCGCTACTGGCTGGCTTGCACAAAAGGGTACGCACGCCGGGCTTTGCGGTCGTGCGGCGATTTTGCGAAGCACTGTTGCAACGATTCTTCACGGGAAAACACAGATGAACTGGGATGATGCACGGGTGCTGCTGGCACTGGGCCGAGAGCTGACGTTGCGCCGGGCGGCACGGGTGCTGCGCGTGGACCAGGCCACGGTCGGGCGGCGCATCAGCGCCATGGAAGCGGACCTGGGATCGACCTTGTTCCTGCGCACGCCCAGCGGTTATCAAATGACCTGCGTCGGCGAAATGGCCTTCGAGATGGCCGAGAAAATGGAGCACGCCGCCCTGGAGCTGACCCGCCGCACCCGCGGGGCGGACAACGAGATGGCCGGTGAGGTGCGCATCTCCACGACCGACTCACTGGCCTACGATTTCGTGATTCCCGCCTTGAAGACACTGCACCTGGAACACCCCGAGATCAGCATCGTCCTTGATAGCAGCTCCGAGATCGTCAACCTGTCCCGGCGCGAAACCGACATCGCCATCCGCAACCAGCGCCCCGACAATCCGGACCTGATCCTGCGCAAGCTGGCGGACTGGCCCATGGGGCTGTTCGCCTCTGCCGAGTACCTGCAACGCCAGGGTGTGCCGGAAGAAGGCAAGGGCTTTGCCGGCCATGAACTGGTGATGTACGAGCCGTACTGGCGCGACCGGCCCAACCCGACGCTGGTGGACGAACCGATCGACCAGGCGCGGGTGGTGGCGGCGCTCAATTCCAGCATGATGGTGCGCCGCGCCATCGCCCAGGGGCTGGGCATCGGCGAGATACCGGTGGACATGGGCCTGCGCGACGGCCTTGAGCGGATCTGGCCGGCGCGTACCCGCAGCAAACCCTATGAAGTGTGGATGGTCACCCACCAGGACCTGCGCCATACCGCAAGGTTGCGTCTGGTGATCGAACACCTGGCGACGTCATTCCAGCGCTGATCCGGAGCCACCCGCGCGCGAGCAAGACTTCCTGCGGAAAAACCCGGATAATGGCGCCCATTTCGTTTTGCTCGCTGGTGCTCCCGCATGGAAATCAAGGTCAACTTTCTCGATAATCTTCGACTTGAAGCCAAGTTCGACGACTTCACGGTAATCGCCGATCAGCCCATCCGCTACAAGGGCGATGGCTCGGCACCGGGTCCGTTCGACTACTTCCTGGCGTCCTCGGCCTTGTGCGCGGCGTACTTCGTCAAGCTCTACTGCGAAACCCGCAACATCCCCACGGACAATATCCGCCTGTCGCAGAACAACATCGTCGACCCGGAGAACCGCTACAAGCAGATCTTCAAGATCCAGGTCGAGTTGCCCGCCGACATTTCCGAGAAGGACCGCCAGGGCATCCTGCGCTCCATCGACCGCTGCACCGTGAAGAAAGTGGTGCAGACCGGCCCCGATTTCGTCATCGAAGAGGTGGAGAACCTCGACGCCGACGCCCAGGCGCTGCTGATGCTGGACACCGACAGCAACGCCAGCACCTACATCGTCGGCAAGGACCTGCCCCTGGAGCAGACCATCGCCAACATGTCCGGCATCCTCGCGGGCCTGGGCATGAAGATCGAGATCGCCTCCTGGCGCAACATCGTGCCCAACGTCTGGTCGCTGCACCTGCGCGATGCCCAGTCGCCGATGTGCTTCACCAACGGCAAGGGCTCGACCAAGGAGAGCGCGCTGGCCTCGGCGCTGGGCGAGTTCATCGAGCGCCTGAACTGCAACTTCTTCTACAACGACCAGTTCTGGGGCGAGGAGATCGCCAACGCGCCGTTCGTGCATTACCCCGACGAGCGCTGGTTCCAGCCCGGTCGCAAGGATGCCTTGCCCAAGGAAATCCTCGACCCGTACTGCCTGGAGATCTACAACCCCGACGGCGAACTGTGCGGCTCGCACCTGTACGACACCAACTCCGGCAACATCGAGCGCGGTATCTGCTCGCTGCCTTACGTGCGCCAGTCCGACGGCGAGGTGGTGTACTTCCCCTCCAACCTGGTCGAGAACCTGTTCCTCAGCAACGGCATGAGCGCCGGCAATACCCTGGCCGAAGCCCAGGTGCAGTGCCTGTCGGAAATCTTCGAGCGCGCGGTCAAGCGCGAGATCCTCGAAGGTGAACTGGCACTGCCCGATGTGCCCCAGCACGTGCTGGAAAAATACCCGTCGATCCTCGCCGGTATCCAGGGTCTGGAAGCCCAGGGCTTCCCGGTGCTGGTCAAGGACGCGTCGCTGGGCGGCGAATTCCCGGTGATGTGCGTGACCCTGATGAACCCGCGCACCGGCGGCGTGTTCGCCTCGTTCGGCGCCCACCCGAGCTTCGAGGTGGCGCTGGAGCGCAGCCTCACCGAACTGCTCCAGGGCCGCAGCTTCGAGGGCCTGAACGATCTGCCGCAGCCGACCTTCGACAGCCATGCGCTGACCGAGCCGAACAACTTCGTCGAGCACTTCATCGACTCCAGCGGCGTGGTGTCGTGGCGCTTCTTCAGTGCCAAATCCGATTTCGAGTTCGTCGAGTGGGACTTCGCAGGCAACGGCGAAAACTCCAACGCTGACGAAGCCGCAACCCTGTTCGGCATCCTCGAGGGCCTGGGCAAGGAAGTGTACATGGCCGTGTACGAGCACCTGGGGGCCAAGGCCTGCCGCATCCTGGTGCCGGGCTATTCGGAAATCTACCCGGTGGAAGACCTGATCTGGGACAACACCAACAAGGCGCTGTTCTTCCGTGAAGACATCCTCAACCTGCACAGCCTGGACGACGACAGCCTGCAAGCGCTGGTCGAGCGCCTGGAAGAAAGCGAGCTGGATGACTACACCGACATCACCACCCTGATCGGTGTCGAGTTCGACGACAACACCGCCTGGGGCCAGTTGACCATCCTCGAACTCAAGCTGCTGATCCATCTTGCCCTGGAGAATCACGACCCGGCCAAGGAACTGGTGGAGACCTTCCTGCAGTTCAACGACAACACCGTCGAGCGCGGCTTGTTCTACCAGGCGGTGAACGTGGTGCTGGAAGTGGCGATGGACGATGAGTTGGCGCTGGAAGACTACGAGGCCAACTTCCGCCGGATGTTCGGCAACGAGCGGATGGATGCGGTGCTCGGTTCGGTGGACGGCAGCGTGCGCTTCCACGGCCTGACGCCGACCAGCATGAAGCTCGAAGGCCTGGACCGCCACCTGCGCCTGATCGACAGCTACAAGAAGCTGCACGCGGCGCGGGCCAAGGTGGCGAACCTGAGCATGTGAGTGGCGACTGCTGCGCAGTCGATCGCAGGCTTCGCCAGCTCCTACAATGGTGGCAGGGTATCTGTGGGAGCTGCCGCCAGGCTGCGATCGGCCGCGTAGCGGTCGTAGAACCTGACGACTCGGCCATCGAGGTGGCTGTAGTGCGGCTGCTGCGCAGCCGATCGCAGGCTCCGCCAGCTCCCACAACGATCGCAGGCTTCGCCAGCTCCCACAACGATCGCAGGCTCCGCCAGCTCCTACAGTGATTGCAGGGTATCCGTGGGAGCTGCCGCCAGGCTGCGATCGGTGTAGATGGGAACATCCATGTTAAATGGTCATGCCTCAAAGGTCTGAAGTCTGTCGAATTATGACTTGGACGGTCTTGGTAGGGGCGGCATAGGATTGCCGTCACTGGAGTTCACAAGCGACTCCCCCTACCAGGACACCACCGATGATTCTCAAATCCCTTATCGCCCATCCACTGGGCTTCGGTACCGCACCGCTGGGCAACATGTTCCGCAACGTGCCAGAGGCCGAAGTACAGGCAACCGTCGATGCCGCCTGGAACAACGGCGTGCGCTACTTCGACACCGCGCCGTTCTACGGTGCCGGTCTTTCCGAGTCACGCCTGGGCAACGCCCTGGCCGCTCGCCCTCGCGACGAATACGTGCTCAGCACCAAGGTCGGCCGGGTCATCCTCGATGAGCTGGAAGACCCCACCAGCCGTGAGCTGGGCGAGAAGAGCGGGCTGTTCGAGCACGGCAACCGCAACCGCATCCTCAACGACTACAGCGCCGACGCCACCCTGCGCTCTATCGAGGACAGCCTGCGCCGCCTGAACACCGACCGCCTGGACATCGTCTGGATTCACGACATCGCCCAGGACTTCTACGGTGATCAATGGCTGGAGCGTTTCGAGAGCGCACGCAAAGGCGCTTTCCGCGTGCTGACCCGCCTGCGTGAAGAGGGCGTGATCAAGGCCTGGGGCCTGGGTGTGAACCGGGTCGAGCCGATCGAGCTGACCCTCGACCTTGACGAGCCGCAACCCGACGGCTTCCTGCTTGCCGGCCGCTACTCGCTGCTGGACCACGACCGTGCGCTGCAACGGGTCATGCCGCAAGCACTGGAGCAGGGTGTCGGCATCGTCGTCGGCGGCCCGTACAGCTCGGGCGTGACCGCCGGTGGCGAACACTTCGAATACCAGAAGGCCACCCGGCCGGTGCTGGACAAGCTCGAACGCATCCGTGCGGTTGCCCGTGCCCATGGGGTCGACGTCAAGGCCGCCGCCCTGCAGTTCGCCCTGGCCCACCCGGCCGTGGTCGCGGCGATCCCGGGCTCGACCCGTCCGCTGCACGCCAACGAAGACCATGCGGCCCTGAGCGCCGTCATCCCTGCCGCGTTCTGGAACGACCTGCGCCAGCAAGGGCTGATCAACGCCCTGGCACCTGTACCGACTGTTTGAACATGAGCTTTGCAGGGCTGCATCGCGGCCCTGTCTTTACCGTATTGTTGGGGTAGAACCCCGGGAGAAACACCATGGCTACTGCACAAGCTAGCATTGACCTGCACATCGACGCCGACCGTGTCTGGCAATTGATCGGCGGCTTCGACGCGCTGCCCGACTGGCTGCCGTTCGTGCCGCACAGCGCCTTGAGCGAAGGCGGCCGCGTGCGCACGCTCAAGAGCATCGATGGCGACACCATCATCGAGCGCCTGCTGGACTTCAGCGAAGCCGGGCGCAGCTACAGCTACACCATCCTCCAGGGCCCGGCACCGGTGCGCGACTACCAGTCGACCCTGCGTGTGGTGCCGACAGGTGAGGGCGCGCGGGTGCAATGGTCCGGCTCGTTCGTGCCGGTGGGCATCAGCGATGCCGAGGCGACCGCGCTGTTCACCGGCATCTACGAGGGTGGCCTGGCGGCGCTGAAGCAGACGCTGGAAGGTTGATGCGCCGATGATCCCTTCCCTGGACAGTATTTTCTCCCGCCTGCGTCTGCGCCAGTTGCGCCTGCTCATGGAGCTGGACCGCTGCGGCTCGCTGCACAAGGCGGCCGAGGCCATGGCCATCTCCCAGCCCGGCGCGACCAAGGCGTTGCGTGAGGTCGAGGAGATCCTCGGTGTGCCGCTGTTCGTGCGCCAACCCAGCGGTCTGGTGGCCAACGAAGCCGGACGCTGCGTGGTGCGCTATGCACGGTTGATCCACAGCGACCTGGGCCATTTGCGCGACGAGGTACTGGGA
This sequence comes from Pseudomonas sp. BJa5, assembly GCF_030272875.2. Lineage (NCBI taxonomy): Bacteria > Pseudomonadati > Pseudomonadota > Gammaproteobacteria > Pseudomonadales > Pseudomonadaceae > Pseudomonas > Pseudomonas sp. BJa5. The sequence continues at coordinate 757 of NZ_JALRNG020000055.1, read as the reverse complement.
ATTGTCCAGGGGCAGGGCGGGCGCCTGGCGGTGGGCAGCATCATGGGCGCCATGCCGATGCTGGTGGGGGCGCTGGGGCGCCTGCGCAGCAGGCAGCCGCAACTGGCGGTGGAAATCACCGAGAACACCAGCGCCAACCTGCTGGCGCAACTGGACGAAGGGCGCCTGGACTTGGCGATCTGCCGCCCGGGGCTTGGGCGCAATGCGGCGGATTATGTGTTCCGCGAGCTGGCCCGGGAGCCGCTGGCGGTGGTGGCCCACCCGCAGCATCCCCTGGCGGGCGCGCAGGCATTGGAGGTAGGTGACCTGAGTCATTGCCGCTGGATCCTCTACCCGGCCAACATGCCCATGCGCCAGGCCCTGGAGCGCGAGTTGAGCGAGGCGGGGGTGGAGCTGCCGCGCTATCCGCTGGAAACCTCGTCCACCTTCGCCACCTTCATGCTGCTGGAAGCCGACCCCACGCTGGTGACGGTGATGCCCAGTGCCGTGGCGGCATTCGCCGAACAGCGTGGCTTGCTGGTGTCGCTGGCGGTGCGCTTGCGGGCCTTGAGCGAGCCGTTCGGGGTGGTGCACCGGGTGGCGGCGCCGTTGTCCCATGCGGCGCAGTTGCTGGTGGATGAGTTGCTCGTGCAGTAGGTGGCTATCGCGGGGCCAGCCCGCGCCGACGGGGGGAGCGGGCATGCCCCCCGGAGGGGTGGTACAACGAACGGCCGCCCGCGGAAGTAGATAAGGCTCCAGAACACGGCCAAAAGCCGCG
>NZ_JALRNG020000054.1:0-32451 GCF_030272875.2 Pseudomonas sp. BJa5 | reverse complement strand
CATCGCCAGTTGCGCCGACCGCTGCCGGCGACGGTACGCCGAATCGCGGCTGGCCAGCCAGTAGTACAGCGGCGAGGTCACCAGCAGGCCCACCAGCCAGGACAGGTCGGCGCCGTTGATATGCGCCGACACTGGCCCGACGTACAGCGGCGTGTTCATGAACGGAATCTGCACCACGATGCCGATGGCGTAGGCCAGCAGGGCCTGCGGGTTGTAGCGTCCATAGATGCCGCCGTCGACACGGAAGATCGAATCGATGTCGTATTTACCCTTGTGGATGGCATAGAAGTCGATCAGGTTGATCGCTGTCCAGGGCACGAGCACTACCAGCAAGGCCAGCACCATGTCGACGAAGTGGCCGATAAAGTCCGCCGAGGCGAACACCGCCGCCACGCAGCAGCCGGCCAGGACGATCAGCGACAGCACCGCGCGGCTCTTGGCGGTCGGAATCCAGCGGTGGGCGAAGGTCTGCAGCAAGGTGATCACCGAGAGCACCGCGCCATACAGGTTCAGGGCGTTGTGGCTGATCACGCTGAGCAGGAACAACACCAGCATCAACGGCCCGATGGCACCGGTGGCGAGCTTGACCGCGTCCATGGTGTCCATGCCCGCCGGGGTGGCCAGCACCGCTACCGCGCCGAACACGAACGACAGGCTCGAACCCAGGGCCGAGCCCAGGTAGGTCGCCCAGAAGGTCGACGCCACGCCGACATCCTGCGGCAGATAGCGCGAATAGTCCGAGACGTAGGGGGCAAAGGCGATCTGCCAGAGTGCCGCCAGCGACACGGTGGCCAGCCAGCCCGACAGGTTGAAGGTGCCGCGGCTGAGGAAATCGTCGGTCTGGATATGGGTGAGGATATAGGCAAAGCCCACCACGATACCGATCCCCAGCACCCAGGTGCCGATGCGGTTGAGCACGTGGATGAAGCGGTAGCCGATGATGCCGATGATCCCCGAACCCAGGGCACCGATGACAATGCCCACCGGCACCGGCACGCTGTCGACCACGCCGTGCAGGGATTTACCGGCCAGGACGATGTTGGAGGCAAAGAAGCCGACGTACATCACGCCGGCGATCACCACCACCAGCAAGGCGCCCAGGGAGCCGAACTGGGCGCGGCTCTGGATCATCTGCGGAATGCCCATTTGCGGCCCCTGGGCCGAATGCAGGGCCATCAGTACGCCGCCGACCAGATGGCCGACCAGGATGGCGATGATGCCCCAGACCAGATTCAGGCCGAACAATTGCACGCCCAGGGCGCCGGTGACGATCGGTAGCGGTGCGATGTTGCCGCCGAACCAGAGGGTGAACAGGTCCCTTACCTTTCCATGGCGATCCTGCGGGGGCACGTAGCCGATCGTATGTTTTTCGATGAGTGGGGCGGATGTTGCGGTACTGCTCATGACGAACTCCAAGGCAAGGATGAGTACGTGGTCGTACTTCGATAGCGCCGGCACGACGGGCGCTTTCTTGTGGGTGTGATCATGAGCAAAGGGCGACGCGAGGAAAATTACTAAATATGTTCCTTCAGACCTTAAAAAATATTCCCGCGTAGCTGGCCGATGGCCAGGCTGCGCGGTGGCGCGCCGTAGGTGCGGCGAAACAGACGGCTGAAATGGGCCTGGTCGTAGAACCCCAGGTCCTGGGCGACCTGGCTGACGGGGTGCCCCGCCAGCACCCGGGGCAAGGCACGTTCCAGACGTAGCTGGGTCAGCCATTGCTGGGGCGGCAGGCCGCAGTGGTTGCGAAATCGGCGCAACAGTTGCCAGGGGCTCAGATCGACGAAGGCCGCCATTTCTTCGAGACTTGGCGGCAGATCAAGACGTGATTCCAGCCATTCGCGCAACTGTCGCCAACGTTCCGGATCGAAGCCGTTGGCGTGTTCGCTGACACGCAGGGTCGAACCTAGCCCGAACAACAACGCCAGGGTTTCCCACAACTGGCTCTGGAAGGCCAGCGCGTCGTGCTGGTGGTGCAGGCCATCGAGCATTTTTTGCAACCGCGGGTCGCGCAACTGCCTGGCGTTGAGCAGGGGCAAGCCCTGGCGGCCATCACTGAGGTCGCGACTGACCTCATCCAGCCAGGCCGGATCGAGGGTCAGGATACGGATGCCGTAGCCCCGGTCGTCCGCGCTGGCACCGTCATGGACATGCTCCGGGGCCATCAGCAGGATGTCCCCTGCCCCGGCCAGCTGCCGTTCGCCCCCGGCCGTGTAGCGCTGCTGGCCGCTGACCATCAGGCCGATGTGGTACTCCAGGTGAAAGTGCCGGGGAAAGGCAAAGCGCTGGTAACGGCCATCGATCAGGCGCACGCCAGGATGCCCGGGGGCTTGATGGACGACGCTGTCCACCTAGCAGGCCGCCCGCCACTGGCGGATCTGGTCGATGGTCGCCGTGACGCCGCCGCAGACCACCATCAGCACCTTCTGGTAGCGATTGAGTTCATCGCTCGGGGCGTAGCCCAGAGCCAGCGCCGCGCCACAGGCCGGTTCCACCAGCAGGCGGTGATCCGAGAGAAAACGCTCACAGGCGTCCAGTGCGGCCTGGTCGCTGACCACATGGCTGTACACCGGTCGCTGCTGGCTCCACTCGAAGGCCCGCTGGCACACCTGCCGGGCGGCAAGCGAGGTCGCCACGGTGTTGACGCTGTCCAGTGCGACCAACTGCTGTGCGCGCATGGCCGCCGCCAGTGAAGCCGCGCCTTGGGTTTCTACCGCGAACACCGGCACCTGGCCCCAGCCGTTGCGCTCAAGGCCTTCACACACCCCGCTGAACAGCCCGCCACCGCCCACCGAGAGCACCACGGCATCGGGCTTGAAACCGGCGCGGGCCACTTCGTCGATCATCGTGGCATGACCGGTCCACAGCAGCGGGTCGTCGAAAGGATGAATGTAGGCGTCATCGTCTCCCAACAACGACAGCGCCAGGGCATTGGCCTCGTGCCAGGCCTTGCCGTGGACAATGACCTCGGCCTGTTCCTGGCGAATCAGCTCCCGGGCCCGTTCGGTGGTGGTTTCTGGCACTACCACAGTCACCGCCAGGCCCAGGCAGCGCCCTGCATAGGCCACGGCGATGCCGGCATTGCCGCCGGAAGACGATACGAAACGGCGCTTGCCCTGCCTGGCATAGGCTTCACAGGCCGCGCCGACACCACGCAGCTTGAACGAACCGGAGGGTTGCAAGGCGTCAAGCTTCAACCAGATGTCCAGGCCGCTGGCCAGGCTCATCGGCCGGGAGGCCAACAGCGGGGTTTCGATATGCAGGCTCATGGGCGAACTCCAAACGGGGGATCTCTCCAGCCTACGCCCGGAACGCCGGACAATCTTGTACGAAATTGCGCGCCCTGTGGGAGCGGGCTTGTCCCGCGATGCGGTGCTGTGTTCAATCGCGGGGCAAGTCGAGTCGTCGCACCGCCGCTCCCACAGCCCGGCGGGCGCGCAGCTGGCGCTTGAGCCGGTGCATGGGCGGTGCATAGAGAAAACCGAACGACACGCTGTTGTCCCGGCCCTTCAAGGCATGATGGAGCAAATGCGCCTTGTACAGCCGCTTGAGGTAGCGATTGCGCGGTCTTGGCTTGAACGGCCAGTGCCGGTGAACGATGCCGTCATGGACGATCACGTAGATCACCCCGAACGCCGCGACACCCGCCCCCACCCACTGCAGCGGCGCATACCCGGCCCGGCCCAGGGCCACCAGGGCAAAGGCGATCAGGGCCAGGGCCGCCAGGTAGACATCGTTGGTTTCCAGCGCCCCCAGGTGCGGCTCGTGGTGCGAGCGATGCAGGAACCAGCCCCAGCCATGCATGATATAGCGATGCGCCAGGTAGCCGACGCCTTCCATGGCCACCAGGGTGCAGAAAAAGACAGCAGCGTTGAGGATCATGGGCGGCGATGTTCGCGTCGGTTGGCAAAAACGGCGAAAAGCCTACCATCTTGACCCTATTCGCGCACGGTCACTGTGGCCGTGGTGCCGGCACGCAAGCTGTCCTTGCCGGCATAGCCCGGGTCGATCTCGATGCGCACCGGCACCCGCTGGGCCAGTTTGACCCAGGTGTAGCTGGGGTTGACGTTGGCCAACAGGCGGTTGCCCGGGGCGTTTTCGCGGTCGGTGATGGCGTAGGCGATGCTCTGCACCTTGCCTTCGAACTGCTCGCCGCTCATCAGCGCGATGTGCACCGGGCTGCCGATGTGGATGCGCGGCAGCTTGGTTTCCTCGAAATAACCGCTGACATGGAACGAGCTGCTGTCGACCAGGGCCAGCAGCGCCACCCCGCTGCTGGCGTAGTCGCCCTGGCGGGTCAACAGGTTGGTCACGTAGCCGCTGACCGGCGCATGGATGCGTGTGCGCTCAAGGTCGAGCTCGGCCTGGGTCAGGGCCGCAACCGCCAGCTGGCTGTTGGCCAGGGCCAGGGTCAGGTCCGACTCGCCGCGCATCAGCTCGGCCTGGGCCACGGCAACATCGGTACTGGATTTTTCCCACTCTTCGCCGGAAATCGCAAAGCCCTGCTTGAGGGTGCGCCGGCGTTGCTCCTCGCTCTGGCGCTGCTTGAGCAAGGCCTGGCTGGAAACAATCTGCGCCCGGGCCAGGCCCTCGCTGGCCCGGGCCACTTCCACGGCCCGGCGCGCATGTTCCACCGCCAGGGTATAGCGCGCCGGGTCGATCACCAACAGCAGGTCGCCCTTGTTGACGTGCTGGTTATCCTCCACCCGCAACTCGGTGATTCGCCCCGAGACATCGGCCGACAGGGTCACCACATCGGCGCGCACCCGCGCATCGCGGGTCCAGGGTGCGCGGGTGTAATGCTCCCAGGCGTACCAGCCAAGCACCAGTGCCAGGGCCACGATTGCCAGGGTCGATGCCTGGGCCACAAGTTTCTTCACCGCTTCAACTCCCCATGAACAGAATGATCAAGGCGCACAGGCAGGTGTACAGCGCCCCTTCGAACAGCGCTGGGTGCCACACCCGCTGCATCACGCCCAGGCGTTGCAGCAGCCACAGCAGCACGAACAACAATGGCATCGCCAACAGCAACGCCTGGGCAATCGGCGGCAGGTAGACGCCGCCCACCTCGAAATCAATGGGCAAGGGCCGGCTCTCCTTCGGCAACAGGGTCAAGGTAGGTGCTGTAGTGCTGGAGAAAGCCCGAGATCACCAGCAACGCCACACGAATGCGAAACAGCGAACGCAATTGCTCGGCAGGCGCGGCGAACTGTTGGCCATGCAGAACGTCGAGTTCTTCCCCCAGCGCTTGCAGGGTATCGAGCAACGCTGGCAGTTGTACCCGGGTACGCCCGGCCACATAGCGACCGGTATCGCGCAGCACCTGCTCCAACCGTTCGCGGGTACTGTCCGCCACCAGGCGGTTGGCCCGGCCTTGCTCCTGCAACTGACGCAACGCCACGCCCAGGGACATGCACGCCAGGTTGACCTCGAACAGCGCTTGCGAACGGGCGTCCCGGGTGGCTGGCAGCAGGCCGAGGATCAGGGTCAGGCGGTCGACCATGCGGCTTTCGAAGGCGAACTGGCGCTCATCCGAGGCCGGCCCCTTGAGCAAGGCATAGACCTGCTCGCGGGTCTCGCGAAACAGCCGCTCGATGCGCAATTGCGGGTTGAACGGGAACAGCCAGGCGTACACCAGCAGCGACAGCACCCCGCCACAGACATAGGCGCCGGCGAATTCGAACCACTGGATCGCGGTGTTCTGCCAGGCGCCGATGTTCTGCGGCCCGAACAGCAGGAAGCTCGACAACCCCAGGCCCATGCCGATGCCCGCGGTCATGGGACTGGACAGTCCCACCGCCACCACATACAGAAAAGGCACCAGCAGCAAGGCCAGCATCTCGAAATCGACCACCTGGGGAATCAACCAGAACTGGTACAACGCCGACACCACCAGCGCCAGGCCCAAGCCACGCATGTAGTTCTGCGCCGCCATCAACGGGCGTGGAAAGGTCGCCATCAATGAACACAGGATGCCGACCAGAATCACACTGGCGCGGGCCCCGTCCCAGGCGGTCTCGATCCAGATCAACCCGGCTACGATCAAGCCGATGAACGCGCGGCTGGCGTTCATGGCCGCCAGGCGAAAATCCAGGTGCAGCGGGTTGGTCAGGGGCTGGCGGTACCGGCAGTCACCGGAGCGGCCTTCCTGGATCGCATCGCTCAGTTCGAGCATGTCGCTCAGTTGCTCCAGCAGCCGTGCCTGCTCCCAGCGCAGGGCCCAGGCCAGCGAGCGCAGGGTCGCCGGCATGTTGTGGGCTAGCTGTTCGGCCTGCAGGGCCGCCTGGTCGAAGCGTCGCTGCAAGGCGCTGAAATGCTTGCGGGCGCTGGCCGGCATGGCCCGGCCCTGTTCTGCCAACTGGTCGAGGAAGGCCAGTTCGTCGTTCAACAGTTGCTGGATGAAGTCGGGATAGGCGCCCTGCCAGCGCTCGGCAATCATGCGCTTCTGGTTGCGCAGTACGGTCAGGCGCGAACTGAGCAGCACCAACTGGTTGCCCAGCAGCTGCACCAGGCCGTTGGCACCACGCAAGTGCGGCGCATCGAAGTACAGGTGCCGACGCAAGCCTTCAAGGGCACTGATTTCGCCGAGTATCTGCATTTGCCGCTTGTTGAACTCGGCGGAGCCCTCGTCACCGCGTATGGCCGCTGCCGCATGGCTGGCCATCAGCTTGATCAGGTGGTCGACCTTGGCAAAGTAGCCCGTGGCAACCGCCTGGGGCCGGGCGCCGAGCAGGCTGACCACACACACGCAGGCGACCGCCAACAGGGTTTCGGTGACCCGGGTGATGGCCAGCATCAAGGTGTTGTCCTGCTCGGGGATTGCCAGCATGGCCACCACCACGGCGGTAAAACCGCTGAGCACGAAGGCATGGGAGCTGGTGTAGCGCAGCAAGGTGCCGCCCGCCGTGCACAGGGCCAACCACAACGCCAGGGTGACCATGAAGGGCCAAGGCGCCTGGGGAAACAGCGCCATGATCAGCACCGCCACGGCCGCGCCCACCGTAGTGCCGACCACCTGGGCGAAACTACGCTGCAGGGTCATGCCGCCCAGGGGCAGGCTGACGATGAACACCGCCATGATCGACCACTTGGGCTGGTCGAGGTCGAAAATGAATGCCAGGTACAGGGTCAACAGGCAGGCGATGATAGTGCGCAGGGCGAAGCGGAAGGTGTCCGGCCCCGGGCGCAGTAGCATCTTGAAGTAATTGATCAGTGGCTGCATGCCGCCCCCTCGCGCTGGCGTGAATACAACCTTAGCCACAACGGCGGGCTGCCGGTAGCAGCGTTCCCACACTTCAGCGTTGCACAGATGGAACAGTGGCGATCCCGGTTGATCATGTGGCAATTGTCATGAATTTACCCTTGACCCTGCTGCCTTTGAACGTTAGTTTCCCGCCCGCAATTTTGCATGCCCACACAGGAGTCCTGCATTGGACAGTAGCCCTGGTCGATTGCGACAGGTTCATACGGCGCGCTAGTCCGGCAGACCCTCTGCCACTGCTTCGCCGTATCCGGCGGACAGTGGTGCCTCGCTAGAGGCTTCATTTCCCCTTCCCTGCTCGCAATCCATTGTTCATACCTGCACCGCACGGTGCCGTAGCGGCCTGCGCCGCGGATACGAGGTTTGTCATGGATTGGAAAGTATTTCTCCTGCGCGTCGCCGTCGCGCTCCTGCTAGGTGCCCTGATCGGCGCCGAACGTCAACTGCGCCAGCGCCTGACCGGCCTGCGCACCAATGCCCTGGTCAGCACCGGCGCCTGCCTGTTCGTGCTGATGACCCAGGCCGTGCCGGGCATGGCCGCCACCGATGCCTCGCGGATCGCGGCCTATGTGGTGTCGGGCATCGGCTTTCTCGGCGGCGGAGTGATCATGCGCGACGGCATGAACGTACGCGGCCTGAATACCGCCGCCACACTCTGGTGCACCGCCGCCATTGGCGTGCTGTGCAGCCTGGGCCTGCTGCTGGAAGCGGCGTTGGGCAGTTGCGTGGTGCTGTGCGCCAACATCCTGCTGCGCGACATCGCCCAGCGTCTCAACCATCAGGACATGCTGCCAGCCAATGAGGCCGAGCAGCGTTACGAGGTGCGCATCACCTGCCGCGCCGAAGACGAGATCCAGGTGCGCAGCCTGATGCTGCACAGTTTTGGCAGCGGTGGCCTGCGCCTGCAATCGCTGCACAGCGAAGACCTGGCCAACCCGGCCAAGCTTGAGGTTCGTGCCGAACTGCTTGGCAGCCCCGAGGCCCCAACCCAGTTGGAGCGCCTGGTCAGCCGGGTGAGCCTGGAGAAAGGTGTCAGCTCCGTGCGCTGGCAGGTGCAGGAGCTGACGGCAGACTGAGCGCGATCTGACCTGGCATTTTTACCAGTATCGCCAACCACAGGGCGGATATCTAATCAGCCCTGGTCTGCGCGTTTCGCGATGACCCGTAGTACATCGGATCGTTGAAACCCAACGCTGGAGAGCACGCCATGTCTGAGCAGCGAGCGAATGTGATCAGCAGAAGCATTACCCCCCGTCACGGCCATATCTTCTCACCGGCCTCGCGGGCCTATTTTGCCTGGCAAGCGGGCGAAATCGACGAAGGCGCCTTGAACCAACGGGAGTCGGGCAAATTTTTTCCACACACCGCTGGCGGCCAAACCGATCCCTATGCCAGGGACGATGTGGCCAATGCCGCCCCGCCGCCGGACGGCAAGATCGCCAGCGCCAACCAGTCGACCGGACAGCACCTGGATCAGCCCGGTAGCCACTGGCGAAAGCATGAGGTACGAGGCGGTGAAACCCTCGATATCTCCTGGACCTTCACCGCCAACCATGTCACCCGCCGCTGGAACTATTTCATCACTCGACAGGGCTGGGACCCTTCCAGGGTGTTGTCACGGGACCAGTTCGAGGCGCAGCCCTTCTATCAGGTGCAGATCAACCTGCAACCCTATTGGAGTCACTCCAATTCGATGAAGCCGCCGTCTCCCACGGTGCATGAAGTGCCCTTGCCCCAACGCGACGGCTACCACGTGTTGTTGGCGGTCTGGGAAGTCGCCGATACCGCCAATGCCTTCTATCAAGTGGTGGACCTTGACTTCGTGCCCTCCGAAGGCGGTGGGCAACGCCCCGACGCCCCGACCGGCCTGCGCGCCGGCAACGTTACCGACAGGCAAGTGGTGCTGACCTGGAACGCCGCGACAGGACCACACCCCATTGCCCGCTATCGACTGTCGCGCAACGGCACGACCAGCGTCGATGTCCAGGCTCCCCAGCTGACCTGGACCGACCAGAGTGTCGCCGCCGATACCTTGTACAGCTACTTCATCACGGCCGTCGACAACCAGGGCAATGAATCGCCACCCAGCCGCGCCATCGAGGTGCGCACACCAGGCCAGGACGGGGCACCGACGCCCCCGACAAACCTGCACAGCATGGGGGTTAGCGCACAGAGCGTGAGCCTGATGTGGGGCGCCTCCACGGGTACTGCGCCGATCGCCCAGTACCTGTTGTTTCGCGATGGCATCGAGGTCCAGCGCCTCAGTGGCGACCGTACAGCGTTCGAGGACAGTGGCCTCAGGCCCGCGACCCAGTACCAGTACGTGGTCCGGGCGCTTGATACCCAGGGGCGGCTGTCGTTGCCCGGCAACGTCCTCAGTGTCAGGACCGCCAATGGCGAAGGCCAGTACCCGGCCTGGCGCCTGAACACCCCCTATGCAACCAATGCCCTGGTCAGCCATGCCGGGGGGAATTGGCGCTGCTTGCAGGCGCACACCTCCTACACCGAGGACTGGGCACCGGGCAAACCTTCGAGCGAAGTGCTGTGGGTGGTGCACCCTTGAGGCCGAAGTCGCCCGTCACTCGCACTGACCTTACCGAGTGGGCGTTTGATGCCCACTCGATACGGCCATCGCGAGCCTACTGAACCGAACCTCCACAGGGGGGGAAATCATGTCAATTCAGCTGCGTGGTCATCACTACTGGCTAGTACTAGGCGCGTCGCTCGCCGTGCTCATCGTGGTACTGATCGGCACGGCACCTGATCTCAAGAGTGCCACCGATACCGATCTGTTCATGCCGCTCGACCAGCCTTCCCCGGCCGAGTTACGCAACAGCAGCAACTCTGTGCTCCAGGCGTTGGTCAATGAGCCATCGAGCATGGATATCCGCCTGGTTCAGGTACGCGTGGAGCGGCTGAAAAAAAACACCAAGTCACTCGCGCTCCAGATCGATCCAGCCACCACCACGATCTTTGACAAGATGTCCGTGGAGCAGGGACCTAAAGGTGCCTTCACGTGGCGCGGCGCACAGGGTGACGCCCCACTCAACCAGGCCTACCTGACCCGCCACGGTAAAAACGTGGTCGGTACGATCATGCTTGAAGGCCGGCAGTTTCGGCTGGAACCGCTAGGCGATGGCAGTCACGCCCTGGTGCAAATGGACACCAACCGGTCAAACGAGGGGAAGGATGAAGTCGAAACGCCGGCCACGATCCCTTCGCCTTCGAGCGAGCCGCGCGCTGACACGGCGTCCATCCATACCGTGCGGGTACTGACGGTGCTGAGTCGCGGCGCCGCTGCCGTATTGGCCGCCCCCAGGCCAGTGTCGCCAACGCCCTGGCAATGGCCAATAACGGCCTGCATGACAGCCAGATCAACCTGCGCTATGAAAATGCCGGGGTAGTGGCCCTCGACTGGACGGAGCCCGACGGTGTGGGCTTCAGTCAGATGCTGATTAAACTCAGAGACACTCAAGACAGCGACATCGGTTTACCCGCCTCGTCGCAACGCGAAAGCACCCGGGCAGACCTGGTCGCCCTGCTGGCCGTACATCCAAAGGACCGGGGCCTGGCCTACACCAACGCAACAAAAGCGTTTGGCTTTAGTGTTGTACACGCACTCGCCCTGCCCGATCACACCCTGGCCCATGAACTGGGGCACAACCTGGGCGCGCGGCATAATCCGGAGCAATACGTCGAGCCCGTGACTCCCCCCTATGCCCATGGCATTAGGTGGCCAGGCAAATGGCGGTCGGTGATGGCTTACTACTGCGAAAAAGGACAAGAATGCAATCGAGTCAACTACTGGTCCAACCCTGACCTGACCTATCAAGGGCTTCCCCTGGGCACGCAAGACAAGAACAACAACGCCAGGGTGCTACGCGACAACGCCGCCCGGATCGCCAACTTCTACCCCGACCCGGCGCCCGAACCGGTACCGCCATCGGTCACGATCAACATCGAAGGTCACCCTGTTGCCCCGGCCAACCTGCTGCTCCTGGCACAAGCCAGCGCCGCCCCTGGCGCCAGTATCCGCCGTGTCGAGTTCCTGCGCTCGGGGCAGGTCATTGGCGAAGATGACCGCGCGCCTTATCAGTATCAACTCAATGGCGTGGGTGTCGGTGATTGGAAGTTTGCCGCCAGGGCCATCGACAGTGCCGGGCGCACGGGCACCTCTGCCGAGAAACTCATCGAGATCGGTGAACCGGATACACCACCGCCATCGGTCACGATCGACATCGAGGGCGGTCACTTGGCCCCCGCCGACCTGCTGCTCCGAGCACAGGCCAGCGCCGCCCCTGGTGCCAGTATCCGCCGTGTCGAGTTCCTGCGCTCGGGGCAGATCATTGGCGAAGATGACAGCGCGCCTTACCAGTATCAGCTCAATGGCGTGGGTGTCGGTGACTGGAAGTTTGCCGCCAGGGCCATCGACAGTGCCGGGCGCACGGGCACCTCTGCCGAGAAACTCGTCGAGATTGGTGAACCGGATACACCACCGCCATCGGTCACGATCGACATCGAGGGCGGTCACTTGGCCCCGGCCAGCGTGCCGGCCTGGCACACCACGACTCACCCCACTGGTGCCCGGGTCAGCTACCAAAGGCACGTGTACGAAGCCCGGCATTAAATCAAGGGTGATGTACCGCGCAACAGCCAGGCCTGGCGGGAGATCGGAGCGTATCAAGCGCACTCCGCCCGGCCGGGACTAGGTGAATCAACTGACAGATAGCGCTAGGAGAGACATATCATGAGCGTTGAAAACAAGGTTGACGTTAAGACTTTTCGTCCAGAAATAGAAATCAGCCCAGCAAGACCAGCGCAAGGCGACGTGATCACACTTTCTGGTCGACATATCAATGGACTTGAAAGCGTGGACTTTCATCTTGGAAGCATCACCAATGCACCTGTGACGAAAGTCTCCGACAACACATACACATTCAGAGCTGCCGTTCGGGGTGGGTCCCTTCTTGTCGCCAAACTAGGAGACGGCAAATCGTTCCCGATGGGTATGCTGATCATCGACTAAATCATGAAAACCGTCAGCTCCGTGCACTGGCTGGCGCCGGAGCTGACCACCACCCACAATGGCCTAACAAAAATATGCCCTGTACCCAGAAAAATCCGCTGCAGGGCATAGCGCGCGAAGGGGTATCGTGTAGCAAAACAATCAGCCAGAGGTGCGCTGTGGCCTCCTATACCCTGCGTCAATTGAAGTACTTCGTCACCACGGTGGAATGCGGCAGCGTCGCCGAAGCCTCGCGCAAGCTGTACATCGCCCAGCCGTCGATTTCCACGGCGATCAAGGGCCTGGAAGACAGCTTCGGCGTGCAGCTGTTCATCCGTCATCACGCCCAGGGCGTGTCGCTGACTCCCAGTGGCGCGCGCTTCTACCGCAAGGCCCAGGAACTGCTGCGCATGGCCCGGGAGTTCGAACAGAACGCCCTGGCCGACAATGACGTAGTGTGCGGGCAGATCGACATCGGTTGCTTCGAGACCGTCGCCCCGCTCTACCTGCCACGCCTGATTGCCGGTTTTCGCGAGCGTTACCCCGGGGTCGAGATCCGCCTGCAGGACGGCGAGCAGCAGGACCTGGTGCAGGGCCTGACCGGTGGGCGCTTCGACTTGGCGATCTTTTACGACCATGACCTGGACAGCACCATCGAGACCGAGGCGCTGATGGCGCCGCAACGTCCCTATGCCCTGGTGCCGGCCGGGCATCGCTATGCCGGCCAGGCCCAGGTGTCGTTGCGCGACCTGGCCCTGGAGCCGATGATCCTGCTCGATGTACAGCCGAGCCGGACCTATTTCGTGAGTATCTTCGAAGAACTGCAACTGACGCCCAACATCATCTTCAGCTCACCGTCGATCGAGATGGTACGGGGCATGGTGGGCCAGGGCTTCGGTTTTGCCCTGCTGGTGACCCGCCCGCAGCTGAGCTGCACCTATGACGGCCAGGAGGTGGTGAGCGTGGAGCTGGTCGAGGATGTCACCGGCTCCGGGCTGGTGGCCGGCTGGTTGAAACGTGCGCAGCTGACCAAGCCTGCGCAGTTGTTTGTCGAGTACTGCAAGGAGCAGTTTGCTGCCTGGTTGAAATGACAGCTGGCGACCGCTACGTGGTCGATCGCAGGCTCCCACAGAGATTGCAGGTTCTGCCAGGGGCTGTGGGAGCTGCCGATAGGCTGCGATCGGGCGCGAAGCGGCCGTAAGACCAGAGTGCCTCGGTGCATCTGACCCAATGAGGTGGCCGGATTGCGACTGCTGCGCAGTCGATCGCAGGCTTCGCCAGCTCCCACAACGGCCTAGCGTGCGGCCCAGGCGTTGAAGCGCTGCTCCAGCTCTTCGCCATGGTCGACCCAGAACGCCGCATCCACCGCCCGCGCATCGGCAAGGTTGGCTTCGGCGGTGGGCAATTGCTGTTGCACATCACCCGGCAACAAGCCCAGCGCCTGGCGATGCACCGGCCCGTAGGGGATTTCCTCGGAGAACACCTTCTGGGTCTGCGGCTGGCTGGCGAAGGCGATGAAGTCCTCGGCCAGCGCCTTGTTCGGCGTGCCCTTGACCACTGCCCAGTACTCAGGATCGTACAGGCTCTGCGGCCAGACGATGCCCAGCTTCATGCCTTCTTTCTGTGCCGAGGCGATACGGCCGTTATAGGCCGCGCTCATCACCACGTCACCTGCGATCAGCCACTGCGCCGGTTGCGCACCGGCCTCCCACCACTGGATATTGCCCTTGATCTGGTCAAGCTTGGCAAACGCCCGGCTCACGCCTTCCGGGGTCGCCAACACCTTGTACAGCTCATCGGGCTTGACGCCGTCGGCCAACAAGGCGATTTCCAGGGTGTACTTGGCACCCTTGCGCAAGCCACGCTTGCCAGGGTAGTCGGCCAGGTTCCAGAAATCGGCCCAGGAGGTCGGCGCCTTGGACAACTTGCCGTGGTCATAGGCCATGACCATCGACCACACGTAGGTCGCCACCCCGCACTCGCTCAGGGTGCCCGGCACGAACTGCGCCGGATCGCCGAAGCGCGCCGGGTCCAGGCGCTCGAACAGGCCTTCGTCGCAGCCGCGCAACAGCTCGGGGCTTTCGACTTCGACCACGTCCCAGCTGGTATGGCCGACATCGACCATGGCCTTGATCTTCGACAATTCGCCATTGTACTCGCCAGCGACCACGCGTCCTGCGCCGCTGGCATTGAAAGGTTGGAAGTAGGCCTTGTCCTGGGCCTGCTTGGTGGCACCGCCAAAGGAAATGACGGTGAGGTTCTGCGGCGCGGCCTGTACGGCGCCGCACAGCAGGACCAGGGCAAAGGGAACGCTGCAACGCAAGGATCTGGACATGGATCTGTTCCTCTTCAAGGCCGGCTCGCCCGCACGAGCCGGCGCACGGGTGCTTACAGGCGACCGAATTCGCGGGCGGTACGGTCCACGGCAATACGGGTCTTGTCGACCAGTTCATCGATGTCGGCGTGGCTGGCGACCAGGGCCGGGGCCATGATCATCCGGCCCAGGGTCGAGCGGATGATCAGGCCTTCCTCGAAGCCGATGGTGCGGCAGCGCCAGGCCATGTCGTTCTCGTTGGCAAAGCGCTTGCGGCTGGCCTTGTCTTCGGCGAACTGCAAGGCGGCGACCAGGCCGGTGCCCTGTACCTCGCCGATCAACGGGTGATTGCCGAACACCTCACGCAGGCAACGCTGCAGGTAGGGGCCGGTCTCTTGCTTGACCTGACTGACGATGCCTTCGTCACGCAGGGCCTTGAGGTTGGCAATGGCCACCGCCGCCGCCACCGGGTGCCCGGAATAGGTCAGGCCGTGGGCGAACACCCCGCCCTGCTCCACCAGTACCTGGGCCATGCGCTTGGACAAAATCAGCCCGCCCATGGGGATGTAGCCGCTGGTCAGGCCCTTGGCGATCGACAAGGTGTCGGGCTCGAAACCGAAGTGCTGGTGGGCGAACCATTCGCCGGTGCGACCGAAGCCACCGATCACCTCGTCGGCGCACAGCAGCACGTCGTACTGGCGGCAGATGCGCTGGATCTCGGGCCAGTAGCTCTCTGGCGGGAAGATCATGCCGCCGGCGCCCTGGAAGGGTTCGGCGACGAAGGCGGCGACGTTCTCGGCGCCCAGTTCGAGGATCTTCGCCTCCAGCTGACGGGCCGCACGCAGGCCGAACTCGGCCGGGGTCAGGTTGCCTTCATGGGCGAACCAATAGGGTTCGTCGATGTGCGCGACATCCGGGATCACCCCGCCCATCTCGTGCATGAACTTCATCCCGCCCAGCGCCGTGGCGCCCAGGGTCGAGCCGTGGTAGCCGTTCCAGCGGCCGATCATGATTTTCTTCTGCGGCTTGCCGAGGATCTGCCAGTAGCGGCGCACGGTGCGGATCAGCACCTCGTTAGCCTCGGAGCCGGAGTTGGTGTAGATCGCGTGGCTGTAGTGGTCGGGCAGCAGGCTGAACAGCAGCTCCGACAGCTCCACCACCGCCGGGTGGGTGGTGTGGAAGAACATGTTGTAGTACGGCAGCTGCTCCAGCTGGCGGCTGGCGGCAGCGGCCAGGTCTTTGCGGCCGTAACCGAGGTTGGTGCACCACAGGCCCGACATACCATCCAGGTAGCGCTTGCCGTCGTTGTCCCACAGGGCCAGGCCTTCGCCGCGCACGATCACCCGCGGGCCTTCTTCGTTCAGGGCCTTCTGGTCGAGAAACGCGTGGATGTGGTGCGCGGCATCCAGGGCCTGGTAATCGCCGGTACTACGTTCACCGGTACTACGGTCGGGTTTTACTTGAGCGGTCATTGCGAGACTCCTTGCGGGTTTTTATCGTTAGCAGTGCTCGATGCACATTCCAGGGGTTCGGGCTTGAACAGCGGCTTGCCCATCACGCACTTGATCCACAGCACGGCGATGATCGAGACGATCAGCAGCACCAGGCCGGCGTAGGCAAAAATCGAAAAGGTCATGTCCGGGCTCGGCGACACGTGCCAGATCGCAAACAGCATGCCGGCGATGCCGAACAGCTGCGGCAGCGGGTAGAACGGCGTGCGGAACGGCCGTGCGACTTGCGGGTAGCGCCGGCGCAGGGCGATGACGTTGATATGGGTGATGATGTAGGCCAGCAGCCAGGCCAACGCGGCGGCCAGCAGTAGCTGGTTGATCGCATCGGGATGGTCGTGCATCAGCAGCAGCGGCAAGCCGGTGATGGCCGACACGAACAGCACCGCCACCCAGGGTGCGCCGGTGCGCTTGCCCTGGCGCTTGAGCACACCGAAGGCCTGGCCGTTGCGGGCCATGCCCAGGAGCATGCGCGGGATGGCGGCCAGGGAGCTGTTGAGGGTGCTGCAGGTGGCAGTGATCGCCGCGGTGACCAAAAACACCTTGCCCGCCTCGCCGAACACCGTGGTGGCGAACAGGTAATGCGGCAGGCCGTTGCTGGCCAGTTCCGCTTGCGGCACGGTGAGCAAGGCGCCCAGGCAATACAGGGCGATGATCACGAAGATGATGGTCAGCCCCAGCATCATCGACCCCGGGATGTTGCGCTGCGGGCGACGGGTTTCTTCCACCAGCGGGCAGACGAACTCGGCGCCGACAAAGCCCCATACCGCCATGGCCGTCAGGGCGATCACCCCCAGGCCCATCGGGTTCCAGCCGCCGACCTCGAACAGGCCCGGGTTGGGCGAGACGATATCGCTGTTCATCGCACTCAGTCCCATGACCAGCAGCACCACCACCATCACCACCGCCAGCACCGTTTGCAGGCGGGCGAAGATGTCGATGTTGAACAGGTTGAGCACGGTAAACAGGGCCAGCACGCCCAGGGCCACGGTCAGGGGCGGCATGGAGTGCGGGTAGACCTTGTCGATGATGAACTCCATCAGCAACAACTCCGCCGACAAGGCAAACATCGCCACCACCACGTAGCCGGAAAAGGTCGCCAGGATCGCCGGGAACTGGCCGATGGCGACTTCCGTGTAGCTGCTCAGGCTGCCGGCGCGAGGGATCATCAGCGCCAGCTCGGAGAACGAGCAGGCATAGCTCAGGGCCAACAGCCAGGCCAGGGCCAGGGGTACGATAAAGCCTGGGCCGGCGATGCCGACGCCTTGCAGCATCAACACCATCACGCCCTGGGACACCACCAGGCCGATGGCCACGGCCAACAGCGCGGTCAGGCCCAGTTTCTTGCTGCTGGCAGGCGGCGCGAGGGCGCCTGCAGACACGCTTGCATTGCTGTTCATCGGTTGCTCCGTGTTGTTTTTGTAATCGGAAGAACAGAGTTGTTTCATCGCGGGGCAAGCCCGCTCCCACAGGCGGTGTAGGAGCGGGCTTGCCCCGCGATCAGCGCAACTGAATCCAGGTGGTCTTCAACTGCGTGTACTTGTCGAACGAATGCAGCGACAGATCGCGGCCAAAGCCCGACTGCTTGCCACCACCAAACGGCACGGTGACATCCAGCGCATCCACGGTATTGACCGACACCGTGCCGGCATTCAGACGCCGGGCCACGCGGTGGGCGCGGTTGAGGTCGTCGGTCCAGACCGACGCCGCCAGGCCATAGATGTGATCGTTGGCCATCGCCACCGCCTGGTCTTCATCATCGAACACGCTGACCGCCAGCACCGGCCCGAACACTTCCTCCCGGGCCAGGGTCATGTCCGCCGTCACCCCGGTGAAAATCGTCGGCTCGATGAAGTTGCCGGAGCCGTCGAAGCTCAGCTGACGACCACCGCACACCAGTTGTGCCCCCTCTTCCCGGGCCTGTTCGATGTACTGCACGATGCGTGCGGTCTGGCGCGCATCGACGATGGCGCCGGCGCGGCTGGCCGGATCCAGCGGGTTGCCCGGCTGCCACTGGCGGGCCTTGGCCACCAGCCGTTCGATGAACGCATCGGCGATCGAGCGCTGCACCAGCAAGCGCGAGTTGGCCGAGCAGACCTCGCCCTGGTTGAAGAAGATCCCGAAGGCGGCCTTTTCCGCCGCCAGGTCCAGGTCCTGGCAGTCGGCGAACACCAGGTTCGGGCTCTTGCCGCCGCATTCCAGCCAGACCTGCTTGAGGTTCGACTGCGCGGCGTACTGCATGAAGTACTTGCCGACTTCGGTGGAGCCGGTGAACACCAGCGCATCGACATCCATGTGCAGGCCCAGGGCGCGTCCGGCCTCCTCGCCCAGGCCCGGCACCACGTTGAGCACCCCGGCCGGGATGCCTGCTTCCAGCGCCAGTTCGGCCAGGCGCAGGGCCGAGAACGGCGACTGTTCGGCCGGCTTGAGCACTACGCTGTTGCCGGCGGCCAGGGCCGGGGCCAGCTTCCAGGCGGCCATGTCCAGCGGGAAGTTCCACGGCACCACCGCCCCGATCACCCCCAGCGGTTCGCGGGTGATGGTCGCCAGGGCATTGCGTGCCGTGGGCGCCACCTGGTCATACAGCTTGTCGAGGCTTTCGCCATACCAGGCGAACACCTGGGCGGCGCCCGGCACGTCGATGGTCCAGGCGTCCATGACCGGCTTGCCCATGCTCAGCGAATCGAGCAAGGCCAGTTCGTCGCGGTGGGTGAGCATCAATTGCGACAGGCGCAGCAGCACCGCCTTGCGCTCGCCGGGTGCCATCTTCGCCCACGGGCCTTGCTCGAATGCCCTGCGCGCACTGCTCACCGCCCGGTCGACATCGGCCTGGCCGCAGGCAGCTACGCGGGCCAGAACGCGGTGGGTGGCCGGGTTGATCACCTCCAGGCGCGCACCGTTCTGCGCCTGGTAAGGCTCGCCTTCGATAAATGCCGTGTCGATCAGCCGTTGCTGTTGGGCAAGGCGTGTCCAGTCATTGAAATCCTTCACCGCTGACTCCTTATTGTTATCAATCGTTGCAGAGGTACTCGGCCAGCCGGTCCATCAGCCGATCACAGGCCGCCATCTGGGCGACGCTGACGAACTCATCCGGTTTGTGCCCCTGGTCCATGCTGCCGGGGCCGCAGACCACGGCCGGGATGCCGGCCTGGTCGAACAATCCACCTTCGGTGCCGAAAGCCACGGTGCTGAAGTCATCGCTGCCGCACAGTTGTGCCACCAGCTGCGCCGCTGCACTTTCCGGTGCCGTGGCCAGGCCCGGGTAGGCCGACAACGGTTCGAAGCGAATCAAGGTGTCGGCCTTGACCGCACGCATGGCCGGCAGCAGGGTCTGTTCGGCGTAGCTGTGCAGCTCGTCGAGTACCGCCTGGGGTTCGAAGGCCGGCAAAGCGCGGACCTCGAAGTCGAAACGGCAGTCCTCGGGGACAATGTTCAGGGCGGTGCCGCCCTGGATCACCCCGACCTGTACCGTGGAAAACGCTGGATCGAAGCGCGGATCGTGGTGTTCCGGCGCCGCCAGGCGCTCACCGATCTCACCCAGGCGGCCGATCAGGCGTGCGGCCTGTTCGATGGCATTGACCCCGTAAGGGGCGTAGGCCGAGTGGCACGGCGCGCCGTGCACATGGCAACGCATGGCCAACTTGCCCTTGTGACCGAGCACCGGCTTGAGCTCGGTGGGCTCGCCGATCAGGCACAGCGCCGGCCGGGCGATGCGTTGCGGCAGAACTTCAAGCAGGCTGCGCACGCCCAGGCAACCGACCTCCTCGTCATAGGAGAAGGCCAGGTGCACCGGCCGGCGCAGCGGGCTTTGCACGAACATCGGCACCGCGGCCAATACGGACGCCAGGTAGCCTTTCATGTCTGCCGCGCCACGACCGAACAGCTTGCCGTCGCGCTCGCTCATCACGAACGGCTCGACCGTCCAGGCCTGGCCGTCCACCGGCACCACGTCGGTGTGACCCGACAGCACCACCCCGCCGGCCACCGCCGGGCCGATGCTGGCCAGCAGGTTGGCCTTGCTGCGCTCGGCGTTGTAGATCAACTCGCAGCTGACCCCCTGGCTTGCCAGGTAGTCGCGGACGAACTCGATCAGCTCAAGGTTCGAGTCGCGACTGACCGTGGCAAAGCCGATGAGCCTGGCCAGCAGGGCGCGGCTGCGCAGTTCACTCATCGCCCGGCACTCCGTAGCTCGGCGCCAGGGTCGGGTTGAGGGCGCGGGTCAGGTAGTCCTGCAATTGCGGTTCATAGGCCTGCCAAAGCTTGCCCAGTTCGCCGATGGGGTTCTCGTCGGCCCAGTCCACGCGCAGGTCGACGATCGGCCAGACCAGGTCGCCGACCACCGACAACGCTGCCGAATGCACCGCACCCGCCTCGCCACCGGCATCCTGCCCGGCCTGCAACGCAGCCAGCAAGCGCGCTGCCAGGCAGCCTTCACTGCTTTCGAAGGCCTCGACCATGCGCTCGATCACCGCGCTGCTGGCCAGCAGGTTGCCGGCGGCCACGCATTGTTCACCGGCCAGTGCGTTGTGCACGCCCAGGGCGTGGTTGCCGCTGAACACCGCAGTGCGCCCCTGGGCATCGACCACCGCCACCTGGCGGTACTGGCTGTAGCCGTTGCGGGTCAGGGCGTGGTCCAGCGCCTGGTGCGGCGCCAGCCCTTCGCCCAGGCCATCGAGCACCTGCGGGCCCAGGGCTGGCAGGGTGATGTTCTGGCTCGACACCGCCCCTACCCCGCTGCGCAGCCAGGGGCAGCGAGCACCGACGGCGATGCTCGAGGAACTGATGGCGATGCCCAACTGGCCGGTTTCAGCGCAGCGGCCGACGATGGAAAAGGTCATGGCAGGCTCCTTATTCGGGGATGACCGCGATCACGTCGATTTCCATCAGCCACTGCGGCTGGCCCAGGGCACTGACCACCAGCCCGGTGGAAATCGGGAACACACCCTTGAGCCACTTGCCGACCTCCTGGTACACCGGCTCGCGGTAGCGCGGATCGATCAGGTAGGTGGTGGTCTTGACGATGTGGCTCAGGTCGCTGCCGGCCTCTTCGAGCAGTTGCTTGACGTTGCGCATGGCTTGCTCGGTCTGTGCCCGTGGATCACCCAGGCCGACCAGCTGGCCGTTGAAATCGGTGCCGACCTGGCCGCGCACGTACACGGTGTTGCCGGCGCGCACCGCCTGGCACAGGTCGTTGTCCAGGGACTGGTTCGGGTAGGTGTCTTTGGTGTTGAACATGCGGATGCGGGTATGAGTAGGCATTAGCGGGCTCCCATGAGGCTGGCGGCTTGAAGGTGCGATTCGGTGGTGTTGCGCTCGGCCTGGCGTTGCGAGGCGTCGCGGTAGTTGAAGTAGCTGCGCTGCTTCACGATGTGGTCGGCGATGTGCTTGGCGTCGTGCCACACACCCCAGATAAAGGCCGAGCCGCGCCGTGACAGCCACGGCAGGCCGACGAAGTAGATGCCCGGTTCACTCGACACGCCGCGCTGGTGCTTGGGCTTGCCGTTGTCCTTGAAGGCATCGACCTTGAGCCAGCTGTAGTCGACCGAGTAGCCGGTGGCCCAGATGATCGAGGTGATGCCGGCCTTGGCCAGGTCCAGCTCGCGGATCGGCTGGGTCAGGCAGTGCGGATCAGGCAGCATGATCCGGGCTTCAGGTTCCAGCGGCAGGTCCAGGCCGTTGCGGGCGATGTAGGCATCGGCGGCATCGAGCAGCGCCAGGTAGTTCTCGTCGCCGCGGGCGATGTTCTCGGCCAGGTTGTCGGCAAAGCGCACCACGCCGCTGTCGAACGACTGGGTCAGGCCGACCAGGGTCATGCCCTGATGGGCCAGCTTGCGAAAATCGACGGTGTGACCGCCACGGGCACCGCTGACGGCGATGGTCACGTGCTCCTTGCCCGGCTGCATGGTTTCGGCATCCCACTCGCCCAGCACACCCAGCCACCAGCAGAAATCGCGGTTGCGGTAGGCCCGTGGCGGACGGTCATGGGCACCGACCGAAAGGTAGACCTGCTTGCCGGCGCGTTGCAGTTCATCGGCGATCTGCACGCCGGAAGACCCGGCACCGACCACCAACACGGCGCCTTCAGGCATCTGCTGCGGATTGCGGTACTGGGCCGAGTGGATCTGCAGCACTTTATCGTCCTGCGGCGCGATCGGCGGGATCACCGGGCGCTGGAACGGGCCGGTGGCGACCACCACCTGGCGGGCTTCGATCACACCGTCGCTGGTTTCAACGGTAAAGCCCGGGCGCTCGCTGTTGCGCACCAGGTTACGCACTTCCACGCCGGTACGGATCGGCGCGTTGAACTTGCGGGCATAGGCTTCGAAGTACTCGGCAACCTGGTCCTTGGCGGCGAAGGCGTCGGGGTCGAGGCCGTCGAACTCAAGCCCCGGGAAGCGGTCATGCCAGGCCGGGCCGTTGGCCACCAGCGAATCCCAGCGCCCGGTGCGCCAGGCTTCGGCAATACGGTTGCGCTCCAGCACCAGGTGCGGCACGCCGAGTCGGCTCAGGTGTTCGCTCATGGCCACACCGGCTTGACCGGCGCCAACGACGAGCGTGTCTATTTCTGTCTTGTTGATTGTCATCTCTGCGCCCTACTGAGTTTGCCCACGCAGGTAGCCGTGGGTGGGTGTAGGCCGCATTCTGTGCAATGGCGGGAAAGCGCGAAATTATGATTTTTGTGGTTGCTACAGAGTAAAAAACTGGGATTACCCTGAAACCCGTCAGCGACAAGGCCGGCGCCGACAAAATCGGTAGGCGCACCGGTGCGAGGACGTCACACTGTGGCCTGGAGAAGTAGCCGTTCCAGGGAAAACAGCATGACATTGAGCATCCGCCTTGCCCGCGCGCAAGACGCACCTTTGCTACCCGCAGTCGAGCATTCGGCAGCGCAGGTCTTTGCCTGCCATCCCGGACTGCAATGGATTGCCGAAGGTTCAGTGATCAGTTGCGCCGAGCACCTGGCATTCATCGCGTCAAACCAGGAGTGGGTAGTGGTCGATCTTCAGGACCAGCCCCAAGGATTCATTTGTACCGAAGCCATGGGGCACAACCTGCACATCGTTGAATTATCGGTGGCCCAGGCCTACCAGGGGTTGGGGTACGGTCGGCAATTGATCGCTGCGGTGTGCGACTGGGCCGGCACCCAAGGCTTCAATGCACTCACACTCACTACCTTTACCGACGTACCCTGGAATGCCCCCTTTTATGCACGCCTGGGCTTCAGGCGCCTTGCTGATGCAGACCTGGACGGCGCGCTTGCGCAGCTACTGGAGGTGGAAGTCGCTGAGCATTCGAGCGCACGCTGCGCCATGTCGCTTGACCTTGACTAACCCCGGGGCAGGCTAGCGCGGCGTCGGAATATCGGGAAGATTGACAGCCGCAATGATATCCAGGACCAGGTCGGCGGTTGGCCCTCGGCCAACGTTGGCATAAAGATTATGCGTGTTGTGATTCGCAGGGCCTTTTTGTTGCTTTTCTATCGCGATGACGTCTTTTCCTTTCGGCGCGAGCCTGACGTCCACTAGTCGAGCACGTCGGGCCTCTACCGCTTTTCCATTGCTCAGCACGTTCCAGAATTGCCCTTTGCCATAGGCTAATGGAGTAGCGTAAAGGCCCAGATAACCATTGGTACTGATATCCACTGACCAGCCGTGAAAGGCACTGTCAGGATTGAAAGCGCAGATCTGGTAGTGAGACTTCTGATCTTCGATGTTTAGAAAACTCGCGAAGAAAAAGCCCATCGGCGTGTCGTCGTCCTGAGGCAGATTGAACGTCAGCCAACCTTCACTTTGCTGCAGGCGCCTTCGGGGATCTACGTTGCGGTAATTGTCCTGATACTCCCAAATGTCCAGCGTGCCCTCGTGACCTGTTGTGGTGGAGCGAACATAGGCAACAAACGAACGCTCAGGTTGGTAGTCATAGGTTGGCATCGGTGATTTCCTCTGTTCTTCAGTTCGATGTAAGCGCAAAGCGCTCCATCAAACTAATCTCCGACTCCAATCGCTGAGCATCAGGAAAAGTCCCCACCGCGCACCTACCTCGCGGGTGAGGCTCATCCAGGATTTCGACTCTGCTCAATTTTCTGCTCTAACTGGCGCAACTGCGCTTCCTGCTTGCCGATCAACTGTAACTGTTGGCGCAACTCGGTCACCCGTTCGGCCAGGCTCAGGGCCAGGTCCTTGTTCTGCTTCTCCAGCTCATTGCGCGAGCCACTGAGTTGCGCAAGGTCCACCTCCAGCCCCTGGATCTGCGCCTGACGTCGATCGCCCTGGGTCCTGAGCGTGCGCTTTTCGTCCTTGAGCGTGCGGATCTGCACCAGCAGGCCTTCGTTGTCGCGGTTCAGGCGGGTCAGTTCGTCCTGCTTGACGATCAACGTCTGCTGCAACTGACGCAACTCGACCTGCAACTGTTGCACCTGCTCTTCATGCCGACGCTGCTCCTGCTCGCGTTGTTCGCGGCTGGCAGTGCGGTAATGCTCCAGCGCGTCGCGGGCGTGCTGGTGTTTCTCTTCCAGGGAGGCGATCTGCTCGTCCTTGTCGGCCAGGCGCAGGTTCAGCTCGCCCACCGCCTGGTTGAGCGTGGCGTTACGGGTCTGTTCAGTCTGCAAGGTGCTGCGGGTAGTCGTCAGTTGCTCTGATTCCCGGGCCAGCGCTGCTGCCTGGATCTGCAACTGCTGCTGCGCGGCGGCCAGTGCCTGCTGGCTGATCGCAAGCTGTGCTTCAAGCGTTTGCTGCTGCGCCTCGAATACCTGTCGCGCCGCTGCAACTTCCGCCTCGCCCTCCTCCTTCAACTGCTGCGCCAGTTGCGCTACCAGATGCCCCAGGGCATCGGTGAGTTTCACGCCTTCGGCTGCTGCGACAGGCTGGCTCGCATCCAGCTCCTTGAGGTAGCGATGAATCGTGGTTTTCGAGCCGGTATTGCCCAGTTCGATACGTACTGCGTCGATGCTCGGGTGGATGCCACGGGCCAGCAGCGCCTGCCGCGCTTTCTGCACTACCGCCTTGTTGATACCGCCCCGGGCCATGGTTGCTCCTACTATTTCGTATTGTGGTACGTACTATGTATTTACATGGTACAACAATAGACGTAGCTATGCCTGAAAAAGCATTTCATCAGATGGAATAATCACGGCTTATCGTATGTGAATTGCGAAAAATGGTCTGAAAACAACGTCCGACGGTACACCGTGGCGTTCCCGTCCCGACAACCGGCATTGCGCAGCTGCCGCCGCTGAACCATACATAAAGCAATACGCCATCATCGTTGGTACGTGATATCTCAGGGCAACAGGCAGCTTCGGCATGGTGACTCAAGTACGCAAAAAACGGCTTTACGACGAACTCGTTGACCTGTGCTATGAGTGCGCGCTGGACACAACAAGTTGGCAGCGATTGCTGGAGCGACTGGTCGAGGCCAGCGGTCATCAGAAGGTGTTCTTGTTCCATGCCCGTCATCACGAGCGCGACGCCCACGCCGCGACGGCCATCACCCTGGCCGCCCCTGCGGGATTGAACGGCCCGCATTGGCAACCTACCCCGGGGCTCGATTTCAGTGGCTCCCACGCTTTGGGCGCCTGGCGCAAGGCGCTCATCGATTTCGGTAGCGAGCAGGCTGTGCAAGACGTAGATGGCCACCAGCCCTATGGCCTGCATCATGTCGCCAGCGTCAGGCTCGATGAGCAGGCCGACGCGGGCATCTACCTGACCGTACTGCACCCGGTCGGCGCGCCCTCACCCTCTGCCCGGCACTTTGCGCTGTTGGAGCGAATCACCCCGCATTTGCTCAAGGCGGTCAAAGTGTCAGCCAGGATCAGTTGCCTGGAGCTTGATCTGGCCAAGCGCGACCTGCTGCTGGACCATCACCCCACCCCGCTCTGGTTGCTCGATGCCGAAGGGCACGTGCTGCACGGCAATCAGGCGGCGCGGCACATGAGCCTGAGTGGTTCACCGCTGTTTGAAAAGTTCGCCCACCTGCACAGCACCACGCAAGATACTCACCTGCGCAAGCTCATCCGGCGTGCTGCGGGCAAGTACGGCAAACGCCAGGCCGGCTGGCTACGCCTGGACACCAGCGAAGCGCAAGAGTTGCTGGTCACGCCTGTGCCCGCCGACGCGGACCGCAACCGTCACTTCAACAACCCCCTGGTGCTGCTGGCACTGCTGGAAAATCGCTTGCCCGGCCCGTTGCTGACCGAGCTGTTCCAGCTCAGCCCGGCCGAACACCGGCTGGCCGAACTGCTGGCCCAGGGGCTGACACTGGAATGCTGCGCCACGCGCCTGAACGTCTCCATCAACACCGTAAAGACCCAGCTGCGTGCCCTGTTCCGCAAGACCGGCACCACCCGCCAGGCGCAACTGATCAACCTCTTTGCGCGGTTGATCGGGGGGTGAGGACGGGACTGTCCTGCAACCTGCGCCCCTCTAGGTAAACAGCTGCACATCACTCGCCGACAAGTTCGTCACCCCGCTCAAGGTGACCACCGCGACCGCATTGTCGTTGGCGGCGCCGTCGGCATCGTAGTAGAGCGTGTGGTCATCCTGGTTGAACACCAGGTGCGCGCCCGCCGCCTCCTGCTGCTCGCCACTGACATTGGCCAGAGCATCGGCGACGCTCTGGCCCTGCAGGTTGAACAGCCCGCTGTTGAGCGCCAGTACGTCGCTGCCCTGGGTGAAGTCGCTGATCAGGTCGGCACGATCGCCCGGCAATTGGGCGAACTGGAAGGTATCGGCACCGGCGCCGCCGTTGAACCAGTCGGTTTCCAGGGTGCTGCGGATCAGGTTGGCGGTGGCGTCGCCGGCCCATTCGAGGTGATCGACGACCGGATTGCCGCTGGCGTCGTAGCGTTGGCTGTAGATATTCAGCCCGCTACCGCCCAGGTCGAAGGATGTCCAACCCACTACATAGCCGCCGTCACCGAGACCGGCAATCGTCGGGTACATCTGGACGTCCTGGGTCGTGCTGTTGACTCGCACTTCCCCCCCCACTGCAGCGCCACTGGCGTCGTAGCGCTGCGCGTAGATACCCCAACTGCTGCCGTCCTGGTCATTGGACATCCAAGTCAGCACATAGCCGCCGTCATTCAGCACAGCTATTTCCTGCGCGCTTTGACTGCCGAGCGTCGTGCTGTTGACCCGAACTTCACTCCCCAGCGCAGTGCCATTGACATCGAAATGCTGCGCATAGATGCCAGAATCGCTGCCGTCCCGGCCGTAGGCCATCCAGCTCAGCACATAACCGCCATTGCTCAGCCCAGCGACTACCGGGTGGCCCTGAGAGCCGGGTGAAGAGTTGCTGAGCAGCACTTCGCCCCCTACCGCTGCGCCGCTGGCGTCGTAGCGCTGCGCGTAGATGCCCGTGCTACCGTCCTGGCCATTGAACAGCCAGCTCACCACATAGCCGCCGTCATTCAGCGCGCCAACAGTCGGATCCATCTGATTACCGAGACTCGTGCTATTGACTTGCACCTCTCCACCCACCGCTACGCCGCCGGCGCTATAGCGCTGCGCGTACACACCAATGCCGCTGCCGTCCTGACCTTCGGACGCCCAGCTCACCACATAGCTGCCATCGGCCAACCCCACCACACTCGGGCTGTACTGATTATTCGCGGTGACGGTGTTGACCCGCACCTCGCCGCCCACCGCCGTACCGCTGGCATCGTAGCGCTGCGCGTAGATACCAATACCACTACCGTCCTGGCCGCTTGAGGTCCAACTCACCACATAACCGCCATCACTGAGCGTGCCAATTACCTGTTGCTGCTGAGCGTTGGCGGTCGTGCTGTTGACCCGCACCTCGTCACCCACCGCCGCGCCGCTGGTGTTGTAGCGCTGGCTGTAGATGTCGAATGAGCTACCGCTCTGGCCCAAGGTCATCCAGCTCACTACATAGCCGCCACCAATCAACTTGACGATCACAGGATCCATTTGGCCATCAGCTGTAGTGCTGTTGACCAGCACTTCACCGCGTATGGCCTTCAGCTGCACGCCATCACCAAACAGCAGCGTTTCGACATCGTGCAGAGAATCGTTGCCATCGTTGCCATCGGCCAAATTCAGATCATTGACGCTGACCTGGGCCAGCCCCTGCGCAGCAAAGGAAAAGTCGCGCTGGTTGCCTTGGTACAGCGCCGTGTCGTGGCCTTCCCCACCGAACACGGTGTCGTTGCCAGCACCGGCGACAATGCGCTCATCACCGCTGCCCAAGCGGATCAGGTTATTCCCGGCATCCCCCCTCAGCGTCAGCGTATTGGCGACGGCATGGCCGCTGGCATCAAAGCGCTGCGCGTAGATGCCCCACTCGCTGCCGTCCTGGTTATGACTGGACATCCAGCTCACCACATAACCGCCGTCGCTGAGGGCGTCGATCGTCGGCTCCTGTTGCATGCCATAAATGGTTGTATTGACCTGCACTTCGCCGCCCACCGCTACACCGCTGGCGTCGTAACGCTGTGCATACACACCGGTAAAGGCGCCGTCCTGGTTTTCCGATTGCCAGCTCAGCACATAGCCGCCATCGGCCAGCGCTACCACACTCTGGAAGGTTTGATTACCCGTGGTGAACGTGTTGACGCGCACCTCACCGCCCGCCGCTGCACCGCTGGCGTCGTATCTCTGCGCGTAGACGTCCCAGAAAATGCCGTTCTCACCGTGGTTAGAAAGCCAACTGACTACATAGCCGCCATCAGCCAACCCCGTCACGCTCGGGCTTGACTGATTATTCGCGGTGACGGTGTTGACGCGTACTTCGCCGCCCACCGCTGCACCGCCGGCATCGTAGCGCTGTGCGTACACACCGTCGCCGCTGCCGTCCTGATCGTAGGAACTCCAGCTCACTACATAGCCGCCATCGGCCAACCCCGCCACGCTCGGGTTGAACTGATCATTCGCGGTGAACGTGTTGACGCGCACCTCGCCGCCCACCGCTGCACCGCCGGCATCGTAGCGCTGCGCGTAGATACCATTTCGGCCACCGTCCTGGCCAAATGAGTTCCAGCTCACCACATAACCGCCATCACTGAGCGCGCCGATAGACGGATTGAACTGACTGTCAACGGTGGTGCTGTTGACCCGTACCTCGCCGCCCACGCCGGCGCCACTGGCATCGTAGCGTTGCGCGTACACATCCCAGCCATTGCCGACCTGATCGTTGGTTATCCAGCTCACCACATAGCCTCCATCGCCGAGTGCGCGGATCACAAGATCTGCCTGACTGCCTGTGGTGCTGTTGACCCGTACCTCGCCACCCACGGCGGCGCCACTGGCATCGTAGCGTTGCAGGTAGGCGGCCCAGTTGCCCTGCTCAAGGGACATCCAGCACACTACATAACCGCCACCGACCAGCGCCGTCACGCTCGGGCTTGACTGGAAACCGGCGGTGGTGGTGTTGACCAGCATCTCTCCGCCGGCAGCGCCCTCGACCCCGATTGTCCCGTCGGCAAAGCTCAGTTGCTCGACAGTCGTGATCTGGTCTCGCCCGGCCTCGCCGCTCCCGGCCCCGGCCTCGACCGCCAGATAGCCATGGGGGTCGAAGGTGACGGTGTACTGGTTCATGCCGGCGCTGTAATGCGCGCTGTCGTTGCCCGCTCCCCCGTCGAGCTGATCGTTTCCGGCACCGCCCGTGAGTTCGTCGTTTCCGCCCAAGCCAAGCAGGGTGTCGTTGCCGCCCAGGCCAAGCAGCCGGTCACTCGACGCCGTCCCGGTCAGTGCATCGTCGCCCGCACCGCCTTGAACCATCAGCGTGAACGAGCCACCACCTACTGGCGACGTAGCAGGAGTGAAGTTGTCGAGGGTCAGTGTTGCCGCGTTGGTGTTCTGCAGGGTGATGACGGTCCGCCAATTGTTCGTAACGGTACCCGCCGCACCGTCCAGGTCCCACTGCAGCAACGTGTCGGCGCCTTGCTGCACCAGGCGTAGAAAACCGAGCGCCGGGTCGAACGGGTTGCCACCACTGTAGTTGCCGTTCCAACGCAGAAGCTGATCGATATCGAGAATGTCGCCATTGGCGCCGGCGGCGAAGTCACTGACCTGCAGTTGGCCGAAGGAGTATCCCTGCAACTGGTAGGTGTCACGTCCGCTGCCACCGACGACCGTGGTGACGGATTGGGCGTTACTTTGCTGAACCAGAATCGTGTCGTTACCGGCCCCCGCATCAAGGCTGTTGTGACTTACCGGACCGATGATATCAACGAAATAATCGTGATCCTGCAGATAATCATCGCCGTCACCGCCAATGAGCGTGTCGTCACCCATTTCATCGACCAAAGTGTCTGCACCGGCGCTGCCGGTCAGGATGTCGTTGCCCTCCCCGCCAATCAGAATACTGCCTTCGGCATCATTGCCCGCCAGCAAGGTGTCATTGCCCTGGCCGCCATAGAGCTGGTCGAAACCACTGCCACCATCGAGCAGGTCATTACCGCCGAAACCGTGCAGTACGTCGTTACCCGCCAAGCCATAAAGTGCGTCGACAACCAGGCTGCCGGTAAGATTATCGCCGTTGGGCGTGCCGTTCAGCTTAAAACCCAATGGACTGCCATCCGGCGGCACCGGCGTCGCAAAGTTGTCGATGGTCAGTGTTGCCGCACTGGTATTCTGCAGCGTCATAATGGTTTGCCAATTGTTCGTGACGGCACCTGCGCCGTCACGGTCCCACTGCAGCAGGGTGTCAGCACCTTGCTGCACCAGACGCAGAATACCCAGCGCCGGGTCGAACGGGTTGCCGCCAACGTAGTTGCTGGTCAAATACAGAAGCCCATCGATGTTGAGGATGTCGCCATTGGCGCCGGCGACAAAGTCACTGACCAGCAGTTGGCCGATGGAGTCCTGCACATAGTAAACGTCACGTCCGCTGCCGCCGTCGACGGTGGTGACGGAATTGGGATTGCTCTGGCGGACCGCGATAAAATCGTCACCGGCACCCGCATCCAGGCTGTTGTTGCTTGCCTGATCACTGTTGCTGATATCCACGTCGGACAGAAAGTCATTTCCATCGCCGCCAATGAGCGCGTCATTGCCAATATCACCGTTCAAATAGTCATCACCGGCGCTTCCGATGAGAATGTCATTGCCCTCCTCGCCGTACAGACTACTGCCATCAGCGTCGTTGCCCGCCAACAAGGTGTCATTGCCCTGGCCACCCAAGATTTGGTCGAAGCCACTGCCGCCATCGAGCAGGTCATTGCCGTCAAAACCAGAGAGGTAATCGACTCCGGCCAAGCCATAGATCGTATCGTCGAACGCGCTGCCGTTGAGCATATCGGTGTCGGGCGTACCGTTCAGTGTCAGTCCTGATGAACTGACCACTGGCACCGCAGCCGGTGAGAAATTGTCGAGGGTCAGTGACGCCGCATTGGTGCTCTGCAGGGTGATGACGGTCTGCCAATCGTTCGTAGCAGCCGCCGCGCCGTCGCGGTCCCACTGCAGCAAGGTGTCGGCACCTTGCTGTGCCAGACGCAGGTAACCCAGCGCCGGGTCGAACGGGTTGCCCTCGCTGTAGCCATTGCTCGCCAACAGCAACTGATTGATGTTGAGGATGTCGCCATTGGCGCCAGCAGCGAAGTCGCTGGCAACCAGTTGGCCGATGGAGCTTTCCTGCAAGTTGTAGGTATCACGTCCGCTGCCGCCAACAACCGTGGTGAAGGCATTGGCGTTGCGCTGATAGACCAAGAACGTGTCGTCGCCCGCCCCTCCTTCAAGGGTGTTGGTGATGGCCTGGCCGCTGTTGTCGAACTCCTCCAGATAGTCATTGCCGTCACCGCCCCGCAGCAGATCGCTGCCCCTTTCGCCGCGCAGTGTGTCATCGCCGCTACCGCCTTCGAGCGTGTCATTGCCACTGCCACCGAACATGGTGTCCACACCGCTGCTGCCGGTCAGTACGTCATCGCCCTCTTCGCCCACAAGATAACTGCCATTACTGTCGTCGCCCGCGAGCAATGTGTCGTTGCCCTGGCCGCCAAAGAGATAGTCATAACCACTGCCACCATCGAGCAGGTCATTACCACCAAAACCGTTCAACGTATCGTTGCCCGCCAGGCCATAGATCGCATCATCGACCACGCTACCGTTGAGCACATCGTCGTTCGCTGTGCCGTTGAGCGTCAGGCCCAACGCGCTGCCATCCGGCGGCGCGGCAGGCGAGAAGTTGTCCAGGGTCAGTGTTGCAGCGCTGGTATTTTGCAGCGTGATGACGGTCTGCCAATCGCTCGTAACGCCACCCGCACCATCCTGGTCCCATTGCAGCAAGGTGTCGGCCCCCTGCTGCAGCAGGCGCAGGTAACCCAGCGCCGGGGCGAACGGATTGCCGCCGCTGTAACCATTGCTCGCCAACAGCAACTGATTGATGTTGAGGATGTCGCCATTGGCGC
>NZ_JALRNG020000053.1:0-32661 GCF_030272875.2 Pseudomonas sp. BJa5 | reverse complement strand
CTGCACCTGCCAAGCACTGTAGGAGCAACTGTCTTTGTGGGAGCTGGCGAAGCCTGCGATGCGAACGACGCACAACCTCTGACTCTGCGTCGATCCCATCGCCAGCTCCGCTGGCTCCCACAGTTACAACCGAGGGTCTGCACCTGCCAAGCACTGTAGGAGCAACTGTCTTTGTGGGAGCTGGCGCAGCCTGCGATCGACTGCGCAGCAGTCGCAATCGGTTCAGCTTGGTGGGTCTGAAGGAATTGCGCCGACAGGTTTTGCGGCCGTTTCACGGCCGATCGCAGCCTGGCGGCAGCTCCCACAGATACCCGGCAATCGCCCGCCGACCGTAGGAGCTGGCGAAGCCTGCGATCGACTGCAAAGCAGTCGGCTACAAGTACGGCCTTATTGCACCGGCGCGCTCGACGGCTGGGCAATCAACCCCTTCAGCTCGCTGGTCATCGGAAACTCCAGGTTCAGGCCCTTGGGCGGAATCGGTTGTTCGAACCAGCGCTGGTAGATGCCCTCGATCCTGCCGCTGCGGTAGACCTCCGCCAGCGCCTCGTTGACCGCCGCCAGCAACTGCTCATCGCCCTTGCGCACCATGCAGCTGTAGATTTCCTTCGACTGCGCCTCACCGACCACCACCCAGTCATGCGGATCGCGCGCCTTGGCCCGCTCGCCATAGAGCAGCGCGTCATCCATGTAGAACGCCGCGGCGCGACCGGACTGCAGCATCATGAATGCCTCGCCATGGTCCTTGGCGCTGATCACGAAGGCACCGAGGTTGTGCTCGACGTTGTAGTTTTTCAGGTACTTCTCATTGGTGGTACCTGCGGTGCTGACCACATTCTTGCCCTTGAGGTCATCCATCCCCTGGATACCACTGCCTTTTTTGGTCAACAACTGGCCCTTGACGAAAATAAAGCCGTAGGAGAAGTCCACCTGCTTCGCACGCTCGGCGGTAACGCCGGTGGTCCCGCACTCCAGATCGACCGTGCCGTTCTGCACCAGCGGAATCCGCGTCTGCGAGGTGACCAGGTTGTAGCGCACCTTCAGGTCCGGCATCGCCAGCTTGCTTTGCAGGTGCTTGACGATCTCCCCGGCCAGGTCCACCGAGTAGCCCATGGGCTTGCCGCTGTGGTCACCGATATAAGAAAAAGGAATGGATGAATCCCGGTAGCCCAGGGTGATGCTGCCCGAGTCGGCGATTTTCTTCAGGCTGCCGGTGAGTGGTGCGCTGTCGGCCAGGGCCGAATGGGCAAACACCAGCGACAGGGCAAGCAGAGCGGGTTTGAACATGACGACCTCTTAGCCGCGCACGGCAGTGACAGTGATTTCCACACGCACGCCGGGGCGCGCCAGTTCGGCCTGCACGGTGGTGCGGGTCGGTGCATGGCCGGGTTCGAGCCAGGCCGACCAGACCTCGTTCATCGCCTCGAAATCGCCGGCGATGTCCTTGAGGTAGACGGTCGCGCTGAGCAACTGGCGCTTGTCGCTGCCCGCCTCGGCCAGCAGTGCGTCGATTTTCGCCAGCACCTCGCGGGTCTGTTCGCGGATATCACTGGCAGCAGTCGGCACCTGGCCGGACAGGAACACCAACTGCCCGAACAGGGCGGCGGCACTCATGCGCTCGTTGCTGTGCAAACGGGTTATCGACATCGGGACACTCCTTGCGGTTGTTGTTCTTGTGAAGGTCAGGCCGCCCTTGGGGACAGCCCGTGCAAGTCGATCGACGGCGCGCGGCCGGCAATCAGTTCGGCCAGCAGCGCGCCACTGGCACAGGCCAGGGTAAAGCCCAGGGCACCGTGGCCAAGGTTGAGCCAGAGGTTGCGGTAGTGCGTCGCGCCCAGCAAGGGCACGCCACTGGGGGTCGCCGGGCGCATGCCGGCCCACTCCCGGGCCTGACTATAGTCGGCGGCATCGGGGAAGGTCGTCGCCGCCAGCTGGCGGATGCTGGCCAGCCGCGCCGGGTCCAGGGACTCGTCGAAGCCGACGATATCGACCATGGCCGCAACGCGCAGTTGATCCTCCAGACGCGCATAGACGATCTTGCGGTCGTAGTCGGTAATACTGACCTCCGGCGCCTGCTGACCGGCCAGGATCGGTGCGGTGAGGCTGTAGCCCTTGAGCGGATAGATCGGCAGTTGCAGGCCCGGCAGACCGAGGCTGGCGCTGCGGTGCCCGGCACAGAGCACCAGGCGCTCCACCGCCACGACCTGTCCGCCCAACTCCAGCGCCTGGATAGCGCCATTCGCATGACGAATGCCGGTTACCGGCTGCCCCAACATCAGGCGACACTGGCCGGACGCCTGCAGGCGCTCGACCAGGGCCAGGCAGAAGCGATGGCAGTCGGCGACTTCTTCGTCGGCGGTGAACACCCCGCCAATGAACGGCGCATCGCCCAGGGCCGGCTCCAGCGCGGCGATATCCGCGGCATCGAGCACCTGCTGGCCCTGCGGATCGCTCAGATGACTGCGCGCATGGGCGAAGCTGGCCGGGTTGCGAAAGGTCACCAGCTTGCCGTTGCGCCGCCAGGCGAAGCCCTCCAGCCGGTCGCTTTCACGCCACTGCGCCAGGGTGGCCTGGCTGTGCAGGGCCAGGCGCAACAGGTGGGCGGCATTGCTGCGGTTGACCGAGCTCCGGCAGGCCGCCATGAAGCCCGCCAGCCAGCGCCACTGGGCCAGGTCCAGGCGCGGGCGCAGCTTGAGCGGTGAGTCGCTGCGCAGTAACCAGCCCAGGGCTTGCAGCGGGACGCCGGCATCGGCCAGGGGCGAGACGTAGCGATAGGACAACTGCCCGCCGTTGGCGAAGCTGGTGCCCGCGCCGAGGCTGTCGCGCGCCTCGATCAGGTCCACCGCAAAGCCTTCGCGTACCAGGGCATAGGCTGTTGCCAGGCCGATGACGCCGCCGCCGATAACCGTTACCCGCTGTGCCATGAGAGTTCATCCACAAATCCGAAGGCCTTCAGGTTAGGGCCGGTGACAGCCGCCGGATAATGAATAAAAATGGCCCGGCCATAAACAAAGGTTATGGGGTCCAGCATGCGTTTGCGTCACATCGAAGTGTTCCAGGCCATCCGCCAGACCGGCTCGATCAGCGGCGCAGCGCATTTGCTGCACGTGACCCAGCCGGCGGTGTCGAAGATTCTCCAGCACGCCGAAGCGCAACTGGGCTTCCCGTTGTTCCTGCGCGTGCGTGGCAAGTTGCAGATTACCCCCGAGGCCCTGGCCCTGGAGCGCGAGGTGGACAAGGTCAGCGACAGCGTCGAAGGCGTGCGCCGCCTGGCCGCCAGCCTGCGTCGCCAACCCGGCCTGCAGTTGCGCATTGGCGCCACGCCGGCCCTGGCCCTGTCGTTGTTGCCGCCGGTGATCAGCCAGTGGTCCGAGCGCCATGCGCAGTCCGAATGCGAACTCTCGAGCCTGCACAGCCGCGAGCTGGTGCAGCAATTGCTGATGCGTGAGATCGACGTCGCCCTGACCTTGCGTCACCCCGACCACCCCGGCCTGAGCGTGCAACCCCTGGCCCATGGTGTGCTGGTGGCCCTGGCGCCCAAGGGCTACTGGCGCGAGACGAGCCTGGACTCACCGCTGGCGGTGGAAGACCTGGCCGGCGCACCGCTGATCGGCCTGAGCAGCAGCGATCCACTGGCCGCGCAGGTGGGCAGCTACCTGAAGAACCTGGAACCGGCACCACGTATCGGCATTCGCGTGCAGACCTATTCCCTGGCCCGGGCCATGGTCGAGTCCGGCGCCGGGCTGGCGCTGATCGATCCCTTCACCGCCCTGGGTTCGCAGCACACGGAGGTACGCCCTCTCAATCCACCGCTGCCGATCACCTTGTATGCCCTGACCCGGGCCAACGAAAGCCATCCACACACCCTGGACGACCTGTTGCAGCTGTTCGGCGAGCATGCCCGTGAGCAGATCGCCCGGGTGCCTGCCCTGCCCCGCCCTTGAGCCCGGCCGGCGATCAGCTCGGGCAGCTGTGCTCGCCGTTGTTCAGCCCCTGCTTGTAGTTGCGGCTGAGCAGGCTGGCCTTGCCGTCGTGCCAGGTGAGGGTCAGTACATACATCGAATCGAAATCCTCACCGTCCCAGTCCTCGGTGATCACCCGCTTCTCGCCCAGGGCCTTGCCGGCCACGGTGTTGATCAGTTCGGGCAGGTAGCCGTGGGACCAGGCGGTGTAGACGGTGGCGTTGCGGTACTTGTCCTGCAGCAGCTCGTCGGCCAGTGCGGCGGTGTCGTTGGCGCCAAAGTCGATGTTCACCGGCAGGCCGAGCTTGATGGCGCTGGGGCTGATGGTCATCAGCGGGCGGATGTAGCTGTAGGCGTCGTCCTTGCTGCCTTCTTCCACATGACGGGACGGATCGGCGGCAAACACATAGTCGGCCTTGCCGAATTTTTCCGGTAGCAAGGTGGCCAGGTCCAGGGCGCGGTTCAGCCCCTGGCAATTGAGCTGGCCCAGGCCTTCGCCGGGCTTTTCGGCATGGCGCAGGAACACCAGGGTCTGGGTGCCATCCACAGGTTCGGCGCGGCTTTCGATAGCCTCGCTGGCCAGTAGCGTGACACCTGCGAGCGCAACCAGGGAACACAGGACATGGCGGTGACGCTTGAACAGGGTGGGCAACTTCATGAAACGAACTCTTTACGGCAAAAAGGGGTGTGGCTGACCCGCCGGCGACACACCGCGACCGAAGCCGCGGGTGATCCCTGTCTGTCGTACCGTCCATGGTGCGGGGCTATCTGAGAGTGCGATAAACCCGATTGGTTCGATCCCTGGTTGCTCAACCCTGAGCACAAGTAATTGTAATACCTTGATATTGCCGAATTACGACCGTCGATCAGTCGTCGCGGGTGAGGACTTCCAGCAGCTCGATTTCGAATGTCAGGTTCGAATGCGGGGTGATCGCGCCCATGCTGCGCTCGCCATAGGCCAGGTGCGACGGCACCAGCAGCTTGCGCTTGCCGCCGACCTTCATGCCTATCAGGCCCTGGTCCCAGCCCTTGATCACCCGGCCGGTACCGATCACGCACTGGAACGGCTTGCCGCGGTCGTAGGAAGAATCGAACTTGGTACCGTCATCCAGCCAGCCGGTGTACTGGGTGGTGATCAGGGCGCCCTTGACGGCCTCCTTGCCCTCGCCCAGCTGGATATCGATGATTTGCAGCTCGCTGCTCATGTTTGACCTCGTGTTGTGGGATGTGGGAGCGGGCTTGACCCGCGATGGCGTACTGTCAATCACATCGCTTCGCGGGGCAAGCCCGCTCCCACAGGGCTGTGCTGGCGCATGGACCAGCAGACACCGCCGATCACCAGCACGATCGCCGCCGCTTCCAGCAGGCTCGGCCCGCTCTGGCGCCAGATGAAGGCATACAGCAAGGCGAACAGGGTTTCGAAGACAATCAACTGGCCGCTCAAGGTCAGCGGCATGCGCTTGGACGCGGCGTTCCACAACAGCGCCGCCAGCCACGAACCGAAAATCGCGCAGCCCAGGCTGTACAGCCAGAACAGGCTCCAGCGCTCAATCGGCGCATCCACCTGCAACTGGGCGGGCTGCCAGAGTGCCAGCGCCGCCACCAGCACCAGGCTGAACAGGCCGGTCATCACCCCGCACAGCACCGACCACTGGTGGCTGTCGAAATGCCCGCTCAGTTTCAGGCAGCGGCTGTTGTGCACCGCGTACCAGGTCCAGCAGGCCAGGGCCACCAGGGCATAGAGCACGCCGGCGATCTTGTCGCCCACAGGTCCCTGCTCGACCGCGAAGGTCTGCAGGTTGATGCACAGCATCCCGGCCAGAATCAGCGCCAGCGGTCCGATCAACTGCTTGAGCGCCACCCCGCCGCTGTCATGCCGCCCGTAGAGGGTGATGGTCAGCGGCAAGACCCCGACGATCAGTGAAGCCGGCGCCACGCCAAGGCGCTGGATGGCCGCCACCAGGCAGATGAAATACAGCAGGTTGCCGATCAGCGCCAGGCGCCCGAGCATCCACACGTCCTTCAAGGTCAGCCGTCCCAGGGCCTTGCGCATGGGGATGGCGAGCACCAGAGTCACCACGCCGAACAGCACGAAGCGGGCGCAGCTGAGCAGCACCGGGCTGAACTCGGGCAACAGCTGCGGCACCATCAGTACCAATCCCCACATCGCGCCAGCTATACCGGCATACGCCACACCCAGTCTCACGTGCCTGCTCCTGTTCGAAGAAGTGCGCAGGCTATCCCTTGCACAGGCGCCGGGCAAAAGATCATTCGGCATGCAGGCATTCCTCTTGAGAATACCTTCCCCGCGCAAAGCATCGATTCTATGATGCAGCCATTCCCCAGACCGGATAGTCAGCATGAGCCGCTTCAGCCGTCACCTGCCCCCGCTCGATACCCTGATCGCCTTCGAGGCGGTAATGCGCACCGGCAGTTTCACCCGTGCCGCCAGCGAGCTGTACCTGACCCAGAGCGCGGTGAGCAAGCAGATCAAGCTGCTGGAAGAACACCTCGGCGCCATCCTGTTCGAACGCCGCGCCCGGGGCATCGCCCCGACCACGGCAGGCAGCGAATTCAATGCCATTGTCGAACCCATGCTCGAACGCCTGCTGGCCAATGTCCTGCGCCTGAAAAGCGGCCATGGCAGCCGCAATGTCAGCGTCATCTGCACCCATGCGGTGGCCCAGTACTGGCTGTTCCCGCGGCTGTTGCGCTTCAACGAGCAGCACCCGGAACTGACCGTCAATATCCACGCAAGCAACGAGATCGGCGAAAGCGACATTGCCCACTACGACTTCGGCATTCTCTACGGTCATGGCCAATGGAGTTCGCTCAAGGCCGACAAGCTGTTCGATGAAACCATCTACCCGATCGCCAGTGCCAGGCGGCCATTGCCCGAAGTCGAGTCATTGAACGAACTGCAGGCCCTGCCCTTGATCCAGCTGGATGCCTCGGCCTGGAACTGCCTGGACTGGCAGGACTGGTTCGGCCATCAGGGCCTGGCGTACAAGGCACCGGCCGATGCGGTGACCTTCAACCAGGTCAACCTGGTGTTCGAGGCCGTGATGCAGGGGATGGGCGTGGGGCTGGGCTGGGAGTTCATGGCCCGCGAGCGCATCGAACAGGGTTCGATCCGCCAGGTCTCGCCGTTCGTCGTGCACACCGGCCAGGCCGACTACCTGGTGCACGACAAACAGGCCAGTTGCTCGCCGGCGGCGCAGGTGTTCGCCGCCTGGTTGCTGGCGCTCAGCTGAACAGGGCCTCGACCTCGGCGCCGGTCATGGTCTTGGTCTGGTTGGCAAAGCAGTAGTACTTGGGTTTGCTGTCGACATACACCTGCAGGTCGAAGATCCAGTCGGTATCGCCGTCCAGCACCCCGACCGACACCGAGTCGAACGTGCCGTTTTTCAGGCGGTACAGCAGGTGGGTGCCGCACTGGTCGCAGAAGCCGCGCTCGGCCCACTCGGAGGAGTCGTAGAACTTCGGCGTGCCGGCGGTGAATTTTACCGGCTCCGCGCAGTGCACCGAGAACAGCGGCCCACCGGCCCATTTGCGGCACATGCTGCAATGGCAGGCATCGACGCTGGCGTTTTCCAGGCTGACGCTGAGTTTGATGGCACCGCACAGGCAGCTACCGTGCTTTTCCAGGGACATGGTCAAAGCTCCTTGCTGGGAGAGGGAGCGACTGAGTCTAGCACCTGGCCGGATGGGCCTCATCGCAGGCTACGCCAGCTCCCACAGGTTCGGTATGCACCGCGCCCCTGTGGGAGCTGGCGTAGCCTGCGATGGGTCAAGCTGTCACCGGGGTCAACACCGGCTCGCCGGCAAAGAACGCCTGCAGGTTCTTCAACACCAGTTCCACGGTATCGCGCGCCGCATCCGGCGACTGCCCGGCCACATGCGGTGTGAGCACCACATTGCCCAGGGTTTTCAGGGCATCCGGCACCGCCGGCTCGTCATCGAACACATCCAGCCCGGCACCGGCAATGGCGCCAGTGCGCAACGCCTCGACCATGTCGGCGGTGCTGACCACACTGGCACGGGCGATGTTCACCAGAAAGCCGTCCGGCCCCAGCGCTTCGAGCACAGGCTTGTCGATCATCTGGCGGGTGTTGGCACCGCCAGGGGTGGCGACGATCAGGAAGTCCGAGGCTTGCGCCAGCGCCAGCGGGCTGTCGCAGTAGGTGTAGGGCACATCGCTGCGCGGCGTGCGGTTGTGGTAGCTGACCTGCATGTCGAAACCCAGCGCCGCCCGTTTGGCAATCGCCAGGCCCACCGCGCCCAGGCCGAGGATACCCAGGCGCTTGCCACTGACCGAGGGGCTGATGACCCGGTTCCACTCGCCACGCCGGGTCGAGGCATCGGCGCGGGGGATGTCGCGCACCACCGCCAGCAGCAAGGCCATGGCATGGTCGGCCACCGCCGCAGCGTTGGCCCCGGCGCCATTGGTGACGGTGATGCCGCGTGCCGCTGCGGCAGCCAGGTCGACCTGCTCGTAGCCGGCGCCAATCACACAGATGATCTTCAAGGCCGGCAAGGCAGCGATTTCATCGGCGGTAAGCCCCAGCGGACCACGAGTCAGCACCGCATCGATCGCGCCGCCCTGGCGGGCGATGGCCTCGGCGCGCAAGGCCGGGGTCTGGGCGCGAACCAGGCGAAAGCCCTGCTGCTCCAGCAAGGGCAGGTAGTCGTCGACTGTCTCTACCAGCACCAGTACCGTCTGTGTCATTTCATGCTCCCGGGCAAATGGCCAGGGCGCATTATGCGGACTTCGACCTACTGCGCGAAAGCCCGGCCCAGACCGCCTGGCACGCCGCTGCTGTCGGTTTCCTGCCAGGGGCCGTTGAGGTTGGTCGACCAGCTCCAGCCGTTGTTCCAGCGGTAGTAGGTGCGCTGGCGGTAGAAGGTGTTGGTCTGGCCTTCAAGCACGTAGACGCCCAGGCGCGGGTCCCAGTGGCTGGCCCCGCCCGGTGGCGGCGCGAAGCTGGCCGAGGTGCGTGGCATCGGCTTGGACGCCGGGGTGACCGCAGGCTTGCTCGGCGCCGTGCCCGGCACTGTGCTCGGACGCGGTGCCGGCTTGCCGGCCGGCGCCGGTGGCAGCTTTTCGATGGGCGGAGTAGAGGGTTCGTAGGGCTGAACAGTACACGCACTCAGGCCCAGGGCCAGGGAAAGAAGGGTCAGGCGTGCGATGCTGTTCATAAGGGGTCTCTTACTTGTCCGGGCTGTCGATGGTCAGGTGCTGGGCAGCGGTGGTGCTGCTGGCCAGCGGACTGCTGCGACCGATCCACTCGCCCTGGGTCGGCTGGCCTGCGCGCGAGACGCGTGCAACCAGTTGGACTTCGGGAAAGCTGGACAGTTTCATGCTCGGCATCATCGCGTCGCTGTCGCTGAGCTCGACCTCGACCGGCAGCTGGGCCACGGTCACCCGCTTGGCCGCCAGCGGCATGGGCGGGCCTGCGCTGGCGCGGGCGAAGATGAATACCGTGTCGTCGGGCTTGACCTTGTCCTTGAGCGCCGCCGCCAGTTCCACCCGCACCTTGAGCCGGGGCCCGGCAGCCACGGCCGGGGCTGTCTTGCCCTCACCGGCCTTGAGCTTGTCCCGGGCGCGCTCGATGCCGCCCTGCAGGGCCGCCCGCGAGGCATCGCCTTCAGGCAGTTGCACCAGCAGACGATTCCAGTAGTCGATGGCCTGCTGGTAATGCTCGGACTCAAAGGCGGCGATGCCGAGCAGGCCCAGGCTGGTGACCTCGTTGGGGTCGGCCTTGAGCGCTTCGTCGGTCAGGCCCTGCAGTTGCTC
Organism: Pseudomonas sp. BJa5; assembly: GCF_030272875.2. Classification (NCBI taxonomy): domain Bacteria; kingdom Pseudomonadati; phylum Pseudomonadota; class Gammaproteobacteria; order Pseudomonadales; family Pseudomonadaceae; genus Pseudomonas; species Pseudomonas sp. BJa5. Next base: position 22,905 of record NZ_JALRNG020000053.1, on the reverse strand, counting down.
GCTCCACTGCTTGCCGTTGGCAAAGTACAGCGCCTGGGCCCACTGCCCGAGCAGCTCCGGCTGACGACCGGCCAGGTTGGCGGCTTTCTCGAAGACTTTGGCAGCATCGGCCGGACGCTCCTGAGCCATGTAGGCACGACCGAGGAAGTACAGGCCTTCGGCCGAATCCGGCTGGGCCTCTACGGCGCGCTCAAGCCGTGTGGTCATCTCTTCCATGGAGTGCGGCGCATTGGCGAACTCCTGGGTCAGGGCGACCTCCTCGCTGGCACCGAAATGCAGGTACAGGCCCAGGCCCATCAGCGGCACCAGCACCGCCGCCAGCAACGGCAGCGGCTTGCCCAGGCGGCCCAGGCGCTGCGGCTCGGCGTTCTCGGTGTCGGCCAGCAGCTCGCGGGCGGCTTCATCCCGCCCCTTGGCCAGTTGCGCCTCATCGAGCACACCGGCCGCTTGCTGGGCGCTCAGCTCGGCGACCCGCTCCTGGTACAGGGCGACGTTCAGGGCGGTGCGGTCTTCTTCCAGTTGCGCACGACGGCCACGCAACACCGGGATCAGCAGAAAGCTCAGGGCCACCAGTAACAGCAGGCCTGCGGCAAGCCAGAAATCAGTCATGGGTCTGTTCTTTATCCAGCAATTTGGCGAGGCGCTCGCGCTCCTCGGGAGAAAGGTCGACAGGGCCACCGGCGCTCTGCGCGCGGCGCTTGCGCACGATCAGCGCGAGCAGGCCGAAACCACCCACCAGCAACACGCCCGGGCCGAACCAGAGCAGCCAGGTGCGCGCCGTCAGCTCAGGCTTGTAGCGCACGAAGTCACCGTAGCGATCGACCATGAAGTCGATGATCTGCTGGTTGCTCTTGCCCTCGCCGAGCATGCGGAAGATTTCCCGGCGCAGGTCGGCGGCGATCGGTGCGTTGGAGTCGGCGATGTCCTGGTTCTGGCACTTGGGGCAGCGCAGTTCCTTGGTCAGGTCGTGGTAACGCTCGCGCTCGGCGTCATTGGCGAACTGATAGGTGTCGATGGCCGCCTGGGTCACCCCGGCAAGGCCCAGCCCCAGCACCGCGGCGGCAAGCCAGCGCTTCATTGTTTGGCCTCGTCGACCAGGCCCTGGTACAGCGGCGCCAGTTGTTCGCGCCAGACCGTGGCATCGACCACACCGACATGCTTGTAGCGGATGATGCCCTTGGCATCGATCACGAAGGTTTCCGGCGCGCCGTACACCCCCAGGTCCAGGCCGAGGCTGCCCTGCTCGTCGCGGATATCCAGCTGGTAGGGGTTGTGGAACTCGGCCAGCCACTTGAGCGCGGCGGCATTGTCATCCTTGTAGTTGACGCCATGGATGACCACGCCCTGCTCGGCCAGCTTGTTCAGGTACGGGTGCTCGACCTTGCACGACGGGCACCAGGTGGCCCAGACGTTGACCAGGGCCGGCTTGCCGATCAGGTCGGCCTGGGTCAGCGGCTTGCCGTCCACCGACTGCAGGGAGAACGCCGGGAACGGCTTGCCGATCATCGCCGACGGCAGTTCGGTGGGGTCCAGGAACAGGCCCCGGTAGAGAAACACCGCCACCAGCAGAAACACCGCCAGCGGCAGTACCATGATCCAACGCTTCATGCAGTTGCTCCAGACATGCCCAGCACTTCACGCACCCGGGCTTTGACCTTGACTCGATAACGTCCGTCCATGGCCGCCAGCAGGCCACCCAGGCCGGTCAACAGACCGCCCAGCCAGATCCAGCGCACGAAAGGTTTGACATGCACGCGCACGGCCCAGGCGCCATTGTCCAGCGGCTCGCCGAGGGCGACATAGAGGTCGCGGGTGAAACCGGCGTCGATGCCCGCTTCGGTCATCATCGACTGCTGCACGGTGTACAGGCGCTTTTCCGGGTGCAGCACGCTGATCTCGCGACCGTTCTCGACCACCCGCACCGTGCCCTTGTCGGAGGTGAAGTTCGGCCCCTCGAAGTGCTTGGCGCCTTCGAAGATGAACTGATAGCCGGCCAGTTCCACCGACTCGCCCGGTGCCAGGCGCAGGTCGCGCTCGGCGCTGTTGTTGCTCGACAGCACCACGCCCAGGGCGCAGACCGCCAGGCCCAGGTGCGCCAGGTGCATGCCCCAGTAGCTGCGGTTGAGGCCGCGCAGGCCCTTGAACAGGCCCTTGTGACGGGTCTTGTCGAAAATGTCGCGCACCCCGGCCAGGACAATCCACGCCGCCAGGGCGAAGGTGGTCAGCACCGGCCAGTCGAAATCATCCACCAGCAGCCCGCCGACGGGCGCCAGCACCGCGCTGGCAATCAGCACCGGGGTGAGCATGCCGGCCAGCCAGCGGGTCGGCGTGTCTTTCCAGCGCACGATCACGCCAATGGCCATGACCACCATCAGCAGGGCCATCAGCGGAATGAACAGCGCATCGAAGTACGGCGGGCCCACCGACAGCTTGGCACCGGTCAGGGCGTCGAGGATCAGCGGGTACAGGGTACCGAGCAGGATCATCGAGGCGGCGACCACCAGCACGATGTTGTTGGCCAGCAGCAACGTTTCGCGCGACCACAGGGCAAAGCCGACCTGGCTCTTGACCACGGGTGCGCGCAGGGCGAACAGGGTCAGCGAGCCGCCGACCACGAACAGCAGGAAGATCAGGATGAACACGCCGCGCTCGGGATCGGAGGCGAAGGCGTGCACCGATGTCAGTACCCCGGAGCGGACCAGGAAGGTGCCCAGCAGGCTCAGGGAGAACGCGGCAATGGCCAGCAGCACGGTCCAGCTCTTGAACACCCCGCGCTTCTCGGTGACCGCCAGCGAGTGGATCAGCGCGGTGCCCACCAGCCAGGGCATGAACGAGGCGTTTTCCACCGGGTCCCAGAACCACCAGCCGCCCCAGCCCAGTTCGTAGTAGGCCCACCAGGAGCCCAGGGTGATGCCGATGCCCAGGAACGCCCAGGCAACCAGGGTCCAGGGCCGCGACCAGCGCGCCCAGGCAGCATCCAGGCGACCGCCGAGCAAGGCGGCGATGGCGAAGGCGAAGGCCACCGAGAAGCCCACGTAGCCCATGTACAGCATCGGCGGGTGAACGATCAGGCCGATGTCCTGCAGCAAGGGGTTAAGGTCGCGACCGTCGGTCGGCACCTGCGGCAGCAGGCGCATGAACGGGTTGGAGGTGACGATCAGGAACGACAGGAAGCCGACGCTGATCATGCCCATCACCGCCAGCACCCGGGCCAGCATCACCTGCGGCAACTGTCGGGAGAAGATCGACACGGCGAAGGTCCAGCCGCCGAGGATCAGCGCCCAGAGCAGCAGCGAGCCTTCGTGGGCACCCCATACGGCGCTGAACTTGAAGTACCAGGGCAAGGCGCTGTTGGAGTTGCTGGCGACATAGGCGACCGAGAAGTTGTCGGTCATGAAGGCATGGGTCAGGCAAGCGAAGGAAAACGCCAGGAAAGCGAACTGGCCCCAGGCCGCCGGGCGTGCCAGGCTCATCCACAGGCTGTCGCCGCGCCAGGCGCCGAGCAGAGGGACGATGGCCTGCACAGCGGCGAAGCAGATCGCCAGGATCATGGCCAACTGGCCGAGTTCGGGAACGATCAGCGCCGCGTTCATGGCTTGGCTCCAGCATCGGTGGCGGCCTGGCCGCTTTCCTTGAGGGCCTTGGTCACTTCCGGCGGCATGTATTTCTCGTCGTGCTTGGCCAGCACTTCATCGGCCACCACCACGCCCTCGGCATTGAGCTTGCCCAGGGCGACGATGCCCTGCCCTTCGCGGAACAGGTCGGGCAGGATGCCACGGTAGGTGATCGGCACCGACTTGTTGAAGTCGGTGACCACGAAACGCACGTCCAGCGAGTCGCCGGAGCGTTGCAGCGAGCCCTTCTCGACCATGCCGCCAGCGCGGATGCGGGTATCGAGCGGTGCCTCGCCGTTGGCGATCTGGGTCGGGGTGTAGAACAGGTTGATGTTCTGCTGCAGGGCGCTCAGGGCCAGGCCCACGGCAATACCGACGCCGGCCAGCAGGCCGAGGATGATGATCAGGCGCTTCTTGCGTTGCGGATTCACTGGTTGCTCTCCCGGCGCAGACGGCGCGCCTCTTCTTGCAGGTAACGGCGCCGGGCCAGCAAGGGCGAAGCGACGTTGACGGCCAGCACCAGCAGGCAGATGCCGTAGGCCGACCAGACATACAGGCCGTGATGGCCCATGGCGAGAAAATCGCTGAAGGAAGCGAAGCTCATCGCGCCACCTCCCGACCCAGGCTGTTCAATACCTCCTCCCTGACCCAACTGGCGCGAGCTTCGCGCTTGAGCACTTCAAGGCGCATGCGCAGCAACAGCACGGCGCCGAAGAAGCAGTAGAAACCCAGCACCGTCAGCAGCAGCGGCAGCCACATTTCGGCGGGCATGGCCGGCTTTTCGGTGAGGGTGAAGGTGGCGCCCTGGTGCAGGGTGTTCCACCACTCCACCGAATACTTGATGATCGGGATGTTGATCACCCCGACGATCGCCAGCACCGCGCAGGCCTTGGCGGCGCTCTCACGATTGCTGATGGCCTGGCCCAGGGCAATAAGACCGAAGTACAGGAAAAGCAGGATCAGCATCGACGTTAGGCGGGCATCCCAGACCCACCAGCTGCCCCAGGTCGGCTTGCCCCAGATGGCCCCGGTGACCAGCGCCACGGCGGTCATCCAGGCGCCGATGGGGGCGCCGCACTGCAGGGCGACGTCGGCGATCTTCATCTTCCATACCAGACCCACCACCCCGGCCACGGCCAGCATCACATAGATGGACTGGGCCAGCATGGCGGCCGGCACGTGAATGTAGATGATGCGAAAGCTGTTGCCCTGCTGGTAGTCCTGGGGCGCGAAGGCCAGGCCCCAGATCACGCCGACGCCGATCAACAGGATCGCCGCAACCGCCAACCACGGCAACATGCGGCCGCTGATGGCATAGAACCACTTGGGCGAACCCAGTTTATGAAACCACGTCCAGCTGATTGCGCTGCTCTTCATCACGGTACATCCAGGGTCTTTGCTGGGCTGCGCCCAGACCTCATTATTCGCCGACGCTGATCTTCAGGCCAGCCGCTATTGCAAAGGGTGCCAGAGTTACTGCCAGGGCGGTCAGGCTGCCAAGCCAGAGCAGATAACCGGTCGCCGGCATAGCTTGCAATGCCGCCTGCAAGGCGCCACTGCCCAGGATCAATACCGGGATATATAACGGCAAAATCAGCAGCGCCAGCAGCAGGCCGCCGCGTTTCAAGCCGACTGTCAGGGCCGCACCCACGGCGCCCAGCAGGCTCAGTACCGGGGTACCGAGCAACAACGATGCCAGCAGCACCGGCAGGCACGCCGCAGGCAAACCTAGCATCAGTGCCAGCAAGGGTGCCAACAATACCAGCGCCAGGCCGGAAAAGGCCCAGTGTGCCAGCACTTTTGCCAGCACCAGAAGAGGCAGGGGGTGCGACGAAAGGACCCACTGTTCCAGCGATCCATCCTCGAAATCGCTGCGAAAAAGCCCGTCCAGCGAGAGCAGAACCGATAAAAGTGCCGCGACCCAGACCAGTCCCGGAGACAAGGTTTGCAACAATTGAGTCTCGGGACCGACCGCCAGCGGGAACAGGGCGACGACGATGGCGAAGAACACCAGGGGGTTGGCCAGCTCCGCCGGACGGCGGCACAACAGACGCGCTTCGCGGCGCAACAACAGAACAAAGACACTCATGCCGCCCACTGCCCCAGGTTCAGTTCACGGTATCCGGACGGCTTGCGTTCCAGGGTGTGGTGGGTGGTCAGCACGACCATGCCGCCCTGCTCGCAATGCGCCGCCAGGTGCGCCTCAAGCTGAGCCACGCCCTGTTTGTCGAGGGCGGTGAACGGTTCGTCGAGAATCCACAAGGGCGGGCTGTCCAGGTACAGGCGGGCCAGGGCCACGCGCCGCTGCTGGCCGGCCGACAGGGTATGACAGGGCACATCCTCGAAACCGCGCAGGCCCACGGCCTCCAGGGCTTTCCAGATCGCCTCGGGCGCGGCCGGACGGTGCAGGGCACAGAGCCAGGAGAGATTTTCCTCGGGGCTGAGCAGGTCCTTGATGCCGGCGGCATGGCCGATCCACAGGAGGATCTTGGCCAGTTCATGGCGTTGTTCGACCAACGGCTTGCCGTCGAGGAGGATCTGCCCGGCGGTCGGGCTCATGAGGCCGGCCAGGAGGCGCAGCAGGCTGGTCTTGCCGCTGCCGTTGGGGCCGCTGATCTGCAGCATGTCGCCGGCAGCCAGGTGCAGTTCGAGGTGTTCGAAGAGCATGCGCCAGTCGCGCTCGCAGGCCAGGCCCGAGGCTTGGAGATGAGGGGTCACAGTTTCGCCTTATGCTGGGGATGCCTGTCTCAAGTCGGTCCCGGCCCTGCCGTTATACTGGCAACGCAGAATGGGCCCAGCCGCTCGGATCGCGAGGGATCGGGCGGCATTATACATGTGATGTCCTACTGCAAAGAGGGCTATTTCAACAGGTTGCGAGCGGATGACAGGCGAAATCAACACCCTTGGCGCGCAGATTCCGGCCAACTCCCAATTGCGTCCGGCGCTGGCTGGCGAACTGCTGCGTCTGCTCCAGCCGCAACCCGGCCTGCTGGCGCCCGGGGAGACCGCCAGCGCCGAGGTCCTGTCGCTGCGCCAGGTCGGCCAGGACCTCCAGTTGCTGCTCAGGCTGACCCAGGACAACGGCCGCCAGACCACGCTCCAGGCCAGCAGCAACCTGCTGCTGCCCCAGGGCAGCCAGTTGACGGTCAGCCAGCACAACAGCGGCAACCTGACCATCAGCCTGCAGCAGGCCATCGCCAGCAACGTCGCCAGCCTGACCCGCATCGATACCCGGCAGATGCCGGTGGGCACCCTGCTGCAGGGCAAGGTGCTGACCAGCCAGCCCCTGCCAGTGGCAAGCGGCCAGGTCGCCCAGTACCGCTCGCTGGTGACCTTGCTCGGCGGCCTGCAGGCCGGCACCACCCTGACCCTCGACAGCCCGCGCCCGCTGGCGGTGGGCAGCCTGCTCAGCGCCCGCGTCCAGGGTGACCAGTCCTTGCAGTTCGTGCCCTTGAGCGCCCGCCACGACCAGTTGGCCATCGCCCAGCAACTGGTCACCCAGCAAGGCCGCCAGGCCTCCTTGCAGGGATTGCTCGCGGCGTTGCAGCCGTTGCGTGAAGACAACACACAGGCGCCGCAGCTACGCGCCGTCGTCGACAAACTGCTGACGAGCCTGCCGGAAGTGCGCCAGCTCACCGAACCCAAGGCCGTGGCCCAGGCCCTGAACAACAGCGGCGTGTTCCTCGAAGCCAAGCTGCTGGCCGGATTGCCGCAACCGCCTGGCACCGACCTCAAGGCCCAGGTGGTGCGCCTGGTGGCGCAATTGCTGCCGGGATTGCCGGCCAACTCCACCTTCAACCCGACGGCCGCCGCCAGCACCCTGGCCCAGGTCATGCCGGGAATGGTCCGCAATGCCTTGGGCATGCTCGGTCAGGTCAGTCCGCGACCGCACCCCGGCAGCTTTCCCCTGCCCTCCCGGCTGTTGCCGAGCCGGGAGCAGGACAACGACCTGGAGCATCTGCTGCGCCTGGCGGCCGCCGCGATTTCACGGGTACAGAGCCATCAGCTGGCGAGCCTGGAGCAGACCGGCACCACCGCCGACGGCAACCTGCAGACCACCTGGCAGCTGGAGATACCCCTGCGCAGCGGCCAGGACTTCATGCCCCTGCAGCTCAAGCTGCAGCGGGAAGAAACCCCGCAGCAGCAGAGCGATCCGCAACGCGAACAGCGTGATCCGCTGGAAATGATCTGGCGCATCGAGCTGGCGTTCGACCTGCATCCGCTGGGCCCCTTGCAGGTCCAGGCGCAGATCAGCCAGGGCAGCCTGTCCAGCCAGCTGTGGGCCGAATTGCCGAGCACCGCGCAGTTGATCGACAGCCAATTGGGCGACCTGCGGGCGCGCCTGCAGGCCCGCGGCCTGAAGGTGAGCGAATTGCACTGCCATCACGGCACGCCGCCCCAGGGGCCGCGTACACGCCTGGAGCAACGTTGGGTGGATGAAAACGCATGAACGACATGAATGCCAGGCAGCAACCCGAGTGGCAGCAACTGTCTCTGTGGGAGCGGGCTTGCCCCGCGATCGCGTCCCGCCAGCCCCAGCGCATCGCGGGGCAAGCCCGCTCCCACAGGGTGGCTGAAAACCCATGAGCGAGAAGAACCCGCGCCAGGCCATTGCCCTGAGCTACGACGGCCAGCAGGCCCCGACCCTGAGCGCCAAGGGCGACGACGCCCTGGCCGAGGCGATCCTGGCCATCGCCCGCGAGCATGAAGTGCCGATCTACGAAAACGCCGAACTGGTGCGCCTGCTGGCGCGCATGGAACTGGGCGAGCAGATCCCCGAGGCGCTGTACCTGACCATCGCCGAGATCATTGCCTTTGCCTGGCAACTGCAGGGCAAGGTGCCGGTGGGGTTTGTCGATGAAGAACCGCAGGAGCGGGACATTACCCCGCCTTGAACAGCATCGCGGGGCAAGCCCGCTCCTACACAATCGGTAGGAGCGGGCTTGCCCCGCGATCAGGTTCAGCTGCGGTGCACCTTGCTCATCAACTCCGCCTCGGCCTGGGTCAGGCCGCAGGACTGGGTCAGTTCTTCGACGCTGGCGCCCATGCCCACCAACCGCGCCGCCTGCGCGAACGACAGGCTGTTGGGGTCGCGCTGCTCCAGCTGCAACAGCTTGTCCGGCAGGGGCGCCACCACCGCGCGCAGCTCGTGCAGGGCTTCGCCCATGCTCACGCTGCCATTCTGGTAGTCATCCAGGCGCTTGGCCAGGTCCTTGATGCGCTGGTCGCGCAGCGCATCGCCCTGGGCCTGCTGCGCAGCCAGCTCGCGCTGGCGCTTGCTGTAGTTCAGGAAGTACCACAGGCTCAGCGCCCAGAGCAGCGCCAGAAATATGACTGCTACCTCGAAGATCAACTCAGATGTTCTCCAGCTCGGACCACTCTTCCTCGGTCATCATCTTGTCCAGCTCGACCAGGATCAGCAGTTCGTTGTTCTTGTTGCACACGCCCTGGATGAACTTGGCCGACTCTTCGTTGCCGACGTTCGGCGCGGTCTCGATTTCCGACTGGCGCAGGTAGACCACTTCGGCCACGCTGTCGACCAGGATGCCGACCACTTGCTTGTCGGCCTCGATGATGACGATGCGGGTGTTATCGGTGATTTCCGTCGGCATCAGGCCGAAGCGCTGGCGGGTGTCGATCACGGTCACCACGTTGCCGCGCAGGTTGATGATGCCCAGCACGTAGCTCGGGGCACCCGGGACCGGGGCGATTTCGGTGTAGCGCAGGACTTCCTGCACCTGCATCACGTTGATGCCGTAGGACTCGTTGTCCAGTTTGAAGGTTACCCACTGCAGGATCGGATCTTCGGAACCTTGCGCAGACGACTTTTTCATTCCCCTATCCCTCAAAATCCGCCTTCGGCGGTGTGCTCAGTGCGATCGCTGGTGCGACCGTTCATTTATGGGTGGCGCGCAGCTGCTTGACCGCACCGCTGGCGATCAGCCCGGCCAGTTCGGCGACGTCGAGCAGCGCGCACATGTGTTCGATGACCGTGCCGGCCAGCCACGGCCGCTGGCCGCGCTGGCTGCGCCATTTGATCTCGTTGGGGTCCAGGCGCAAGGAACGGCTGACCTGATGCACCGCCAGGCCCCATTCATAGCCCTGGACCGAAATCACGTATTGCAGGCCCTGGCGAAAATCCTCGCGGTAGCGGTCGGGCATGACCCAGCGTGCGGTATCCAGCACCTTCAGGTTGCCGGCCTGGCTCGGCAGGATGCCCAGGAACCAGTCCGGCTGGCCGAACAGCGGCGTCAGTTCCTGACCGGCCAACGAATAGATCGAGCCCAGGCACACCAGCGGCACCGCCAGGGTCAGCCCGGCGACATCGAACAACAGGCACTCGAACGGCTCGGCGGCCCAGGCCGGACGACCGTCGACGCTGGCCGGCGGTACGGGCTGGTCGGGGGCCGCTGGCAGGTGGACTTCCACCAGCGGTTCGACAGGGGTGGCCGGCTCGGCGACTGCCTCGCTAGCGACCACCTCGGCGACCGGCACGGGCATGGCAACCGGCATCAGCGCCGGGCGCACCAGCGCTGCCGGTTCGGCAAAGGGCAAGGTCGCAGCCGGGGCCGGCGCAGGCTTTTCCTGCCGGGCTACCCGCGCATCGCGTACCTGCTCTTCGAGCACGGCGGCCTGGAATTCGTCGATCTCGGGCTCGGGCTCGGCCGCGAGCTGGGGTTCAACCAGCTCGAACGCTTCGGTGGCTTCATGCAACAGGCCGTCGAGGTAGGACTGCAACGCCAGTTGCGGGCCGGTGGCGAGCTTTTGTGGAAGGCTCATCAGGCCACCTGCTGGGCGATGTTATGGGTCAGCAACTGCTTGAGCAGGGCCCGGTAGGCCACCACCCCGCGGCTTTTGCCGTCGAACTGCGACGGCGTCTGCCCGGCCCGGCTGGCATCACGCAGGCGGGTGTCCACCGGAATGTAGCCTTGCCAGATGGTCTCGGGATAGGCATCGCGCAGCACCCGCAGGGTGCCCATCGACGCCTGGGTGCGACGGTCGAACAGGGTCGGCACGATGTGATAGGGCAAGGCCTGCTTGCGCGAGCGGTTGACCATGGCCAGGGTGCTGACCATGCGCTCCAGGCCCTTGACCGCCAGGTACTCGGTCTGCACCGGGATCACCAGCTGCTGGCTGGCCGCCAGGGCGTTGACCATCAGCACGCCGAGCAACGGCGGGCTGTCGATGATGGCGTAGTCGAAATCCTGCCACAGCTGCGCCAGAGACTTGGCGATCACCAGGCCCAGGCCACTCTGCCCCGGCGACTGGCGTTCGAGCACGGCCAGGGCGGTGCTGGACGGCAACAGGGAGATATTCTCGTCGCTGGTGGGCAGCAGCAACTGGCCCGGCAGGCCTTCGGGCACGCTGCCTTTGTGCAGGAACAGGTCGTAGCAGCTGTGCTCCAGCGTGTCCGGATTGTGCCCGAAGTAGCTGGTCATGGACCCGTGCGGGTCCAGGTCGACCACGACCACACGCTTGCCCGCCTCGGCCAGCAAGCCGGCCAGGGCGATGGAAGTGGTGGTCTTGCCGACGCCACCCTTTTGATTGGCTACTGCCCAGACTCTCATTACGTCGCTTCCTCCCACCAGGGCGACCTGCCCTGCCGGGAATGGTTATAGGTTCGGTGACGGAGGATTGACGCGATTGCCTCCCACCGTCGGTGATTGCGCAGGCGGTGCAGTTTGTGTGCCAGCCCGCCTCAAGGCCGCATCCGGCGTGGCATTGGCGCTACCGCTGGCGGTCAGGCTGCGGCGCACCTCCAGGTTGCGCGAGATCACCAGCACCACCCGGCGATTGCGTGCCCGGCCTTCGGCCGTGTCGTTACCGGCAATCGGCTGGAATTCGCCGTAGCCCACCGAGGCCATGCGCGCCGGGTTCACCCCGTCCATCGCCAGCAGGCGGACGATACTCGCGGCCCGCGCCGACGACAGTTCCCAGTTGGTCGGGTACTGGGCGGTGCGGATCGGCAGGTCATCGGTAAAGCCTTCGACGTGCACCGGGTTGGCGAAGGGTTTGAGGATCCGCGCCACCTTCTCGATGATGTGGAACGCCACGTCGCTGGGCATGGCATCGCCACTGCCGAACAGCAGCGAGGAGTTGAGCTCGATCTCGACCCACAGTTCGTTGCCGCGCACGGTCATCTGGTTGGACTTGATCAGGTCGCCAAAGGCATCGCGGACATCGTCGGCGATGCTCTTGAGCGGATCGATGCTGGCCTGCGCCAACCCCGCATCGACCTGCTCGCTGTCCTTGATCAACGGCTCGGCCGGCTTGACGCTCAAGGGCCGCTCATCGCCGATGGGGATCGGCTTGACGCTGCGCTCGGGGTCGTTGAATACCCCGATCAGCGCCTGGGAGAGGATCTTGTACTTGCCTTCGTTGACCGAAGAAATCGAGTACATGACCACGAAGAAGGCGAACAGCAAGGTGATGAAGTCGGCGTAGGACACCAGCCAGCGTTCGTGGTTTTCATGTTCCTCGGGTTGTCGACGGCGCGCCATGCGTTACTCCATGAAGCCCTGAAGCTTCAGCTCGATCGAGCGCGGGTTCTCGCCTTCGGCAATCGACAGCAAGCCTTCCAGGAGCATTTCCCGGTAGCGCGACTGGCGCATGGCCAGGGCCTTGAGCTTGTTGGCGATCGGCAGCAGGATCAGGTTGGCACTGGCCACACCGTAGATGGTGGCGACGAAGGCCACGGCGATGCCGTTGCCCAGCTGCGACGGATCGGCCAGGTTGCCCATGACATGGATCAGGCCCATCACCGCGCCGATGATACCGATGGTCGGCGCGTAGCCGCCCATGCACTCGAACACCTTGGCCGCCTGGATATCCCGGCTTTCCTGGGTGTAGAAGTCCACTTCGAGGATGCTGCGGATGGCCTCGGGCTCGGCGCCGTCGACCAGCAGTTGCAGGCCCTTGCGCGCATAGGGGTCGGGCTCTGCATCGGCCACGCCTTCCAGGCCCAGCAGGCCTTCCTTGCGTGCGGTCAGGCTCCAGTTGACCACCCGGTCGATACCGCCGGCCAGGTCGATGCGCGGCGGAAAGAGGATCCAGCGCACGATCTGCAGCGCCCGCTTGAAGGCACTGATCGGCGTCTGCAACAACGCCGCGGCCAGGGTACCACCGAGCACGATCAGGGCCGCCGGGCCGTTGATCAGCGCCGTCAGGTGCCCGCCTTCGAGGAAATTGCCGCCAACGATGGCGACAAAGGCCAGGATGATCCCGATAAGGCTCAAGACATCCATCAGACGCAGGCCTCGACCAGGTGCTTGCCGATCTCGTCCAGGCTGTAGACCGCGTCGGCCAGGTTGGCCTTGACGATGGCCATGGGCATGCCATAGATCACGCAGCTGGCTTCATCCTGGGCCCAGACCGTGCTGCCGCCCTGCTTGAGCAGGCGCGCGCCTTCACGGCCGTCGGCGCCCATGCCGGTGAGCACCACCGAGAGCACCTTGTCGCCGTAGGACTTGGCTGCGGAGCCGAAGGTGATGTCCACGCACGGCTTGTAGTTCAGGCGCTCGTCACCCGGCAGGATCTTCACCGCACCGCGTCCGTCGACCATCATCTGTTTGCCACCGGGTGCCAGCAGGGCCAGGCCCGGACGCAGCATGTCGCCGTCTTCGGCTTCCTTGACGCGGATCTTGCACAGCTTGTCCAGGCGCTCGGCAAAGGCCTTGGTGAAGGCCGCCGGCATGTGCTGGATCAGCACGATCGGCGCCGGGAAGCTGGCCGGCAGCTGGGTCAGGACCCGCTGCAGCGCCACCGGGCCGCCAGTGGAGGTACCGATGGCCACCAGCTTGTAGGGCTTGCGCTTGGGTGCCGGCGAGGTCGCCGCCGGCGCACGCACCGGCGCAGTGGCGCGCGGTGCTGGGCTGGCGCCCAGGCTACTGACGCTCGGTGCAAGGTGCGGGGTCGGCTGCGCTGCCGGCGCAGGGCTGGCGTAGGCGCTGGAGCGACGGTTGCTGCGGGAAATGGTGTGGACCTTTTCGCACAGCAGTTGCTTGACCTTCTCCGGGTTGCGGGAGATGTCTTCGAAGTTCTTCGGCAGGTAATCGACGGCCCCGGCATCCAGGGCATCGAGGGTTACCCGCGCGCCTTCGTGGGTCAGCGAGGAGAACATCAACACCGGGGTCGGGCAACGCTGCATGATGTGACGCACGGCGGTGATGCCATCCATCATGGGCATTTCGTAGTCCATGGTGATGACATCGGGCTTGAGCGACAGTGCCTGGTCAATCGCTTCCTTGCCGTTGGTCGCGGTGCCCACGACCTGGATAGTCGGGTCCGCTGAAAGAATTTCCGAGACACGGCGGCGGAAGAAACCGGAATCATCCACCACCAGGACCTTGACTGCCATAAACACTCCATTAGGGGGCGCGGCGTGCGGGCCGCGCCACCAGAATCAAATACGCCGGGCAGCGTAACGCTTGAGCATGCTCGGTACGTCGAGGATCAGCGCAATGCGCCCGTCACCGGTGATGGTGGCGCCCGACATGCCCGGGGTGCCCTGGAGCATCTTGCCCAGCGGCTTGATGACCACCTCTTCCTGGCCCACCAGCTGATCGACGACGAAGCCGATCCGCTGGGTGCCCACCGAAAGGATCACCACGTGGCCCTCGCGCTGCTCTTCATGAGCGGCGGAACTGACCAGCCAACGCTTGAGGTAGAACAACGGCAAGGCCTTGTCGCGCACGATCACCACTTCCTGGCCGTCGACCACGTTGGTGCGCGACAGGTCCAGGTGGAAGATCTCGTTGACGTTGACCAGCGGGAAGGCGAAGGCCTGGTTGCCGAGCATGACCATCAGGGTCGGCATGATCGCCAGGGTCAGCGGCACCTTGATGACGATCTTCGAGCCCTGGCCCTTGGCCGAGAATATGTTGATCGAGCCGTTGAGCTGGGAGATCTTGGTTTTCACCACGTCCATGCCCACGCCACGACCGGACACATCGGAGATCTCGGTCTTGGTCGAGAAGCCCGGGGCAAAGATCAGGTTGTAGCAGTCCGACTCGCTCAGGCGATCGGCCGCATCCTTGTCCATCAGGCCTTTTTCCACGGCCTTGGCGCGCAGCACGTTGGGGTCCATGCCCTTGCCGTCGTCGGAGATCGACAACAGGATATGATCGCCTTCCTGCTCGGCCGAGAGCACCACCTTGCCACCCCGGGCCTTGCCCGAGGCTTCGCGTTCTTCAGGGGTTTCGATGCCGTGGTCGACGGCATTGCGCACCAGGTGCACCAACGGGTCGGCCAGGGCCTCGACGAGGTTCTTGTCGAGGTCGGTTTCTTCACCGACCAGCTCCAGGTTGATCTCTTTCTTCAACTGCCGGGCCAGGTCGCGAACCAGGCGCGGGAAGCGCCCGAAGACCTTCTTGATCGGCTGCATGCGGGTCTTCATCACCGCGGTCTGCAGGTCGGCGGTGACCACGTCGAGGTTCGACACCGCCTTGGACATGGCCTCATCGCCGCTGTTCAGGCCCAGGCGCACCAGGCGGTTACGCACCAGCACCAGTTCGCCGACCATGTTCATGATCTCGTCCAGGCGCGCGGTATCGACCCGCACGGTGGTTTCCGCTTCGCTGGCGGCCTTGTCGGCAGCCGGAGCGGCCTGGCGCGCAGGGGCTGGCGCTGGGGCCTTGGCCGGTGCAGCGGCAGGTGCTGGCGCAGCTTGTGGCTTGGCCGCAGCCGGTGCGGGTGCCGGCTTGGCAGCTACAGCCGCGGCTGCGACCGGAGCTGCGGCAGCGACGCTGTCGGGCGCGAACTTGCCCTTGCCGTGCAGCTCATCGAGCAGCGCTTCGAACTCGTGCTCGGTGATGTGATCGTCGGCCGCGGCCGCTGCCGGCGCCTGGGCCGGTGCCGCAGCAGCGGGCAAGGCGTCGACGGCGAAGGTGCCCTTGCCATGCAACTGGTCGAGCAGTGCCTCGAATTCGTCGTCGGTGATCTCGTCGCTGTCGCTCTGGGCCGCCTCCGGCGCAGGCGCCGCTGCAGGCAGCCCCTCGGGGGCGAACTGGCCCTTGCCGTGCAACTGGTCGAGCAGCGACTCGAATTCGGCATCGGTGATTTCATCGCTGGCGGCGGCAGGTGCCTGCGCCTGTGCTTCAGCTTCGGCCTTGACCGCATTGAGCGAGTCGAGCAGCTGTTCGAATTCGGTGTCGGTGATGTCCGCTTCGGCGGGTGCCACCGGCGCTGCCTCGACCACCGGCTCAGGCGCCGGTGCCTGCTCGGCGCCACCCGGCTCGGCCAGGCGCGACAGCGCCGCCAGCAGCTCGGGCGTGGCCGGGGTGATGTCAGTGCGCTCACGCACCTGGCCGAACATGCTGTTGACCGTGTCCAGGGCTTCCAGGACCACATCCATCAGCTCGGCGTCGACGCGACGCTCACCCTTGCGCAGGATGTCGAAGACGTTCTCGGCGATGTGGCAGCACTCCACCAGCTCGTTGAGCTGGAGGAAGCCGGCGCCCCCTTTTACAGTGTGAAAACCGCGAAAGATCGCATTGAGCAGGTCGGCATCATCCGGACGGCTTTCCAGCTCGACCAGTTGCTCGGACAGTTGCTCAAGAATCTCGCCGGCTTCTACCAGAAAATCCTGGAGGATTTCTTCATCGGCGCCGAAGCTCATTAAACGTGCTCCCTAAAAACCCAGGCTGGACAGCAGATCGTCGACATCGTCCTGACCGGACACGACGTCTTCACGCTTATCGGCATGAATCTGCGGACCTTCACCCCGAGTCGGATGTTTTTCTTGATCTTTTTCAGCACGCAGCTGCTGGTGGTCGTGTTCGATACCGGCAAAACGGTCGACTTGACTGGCCATCAGCACGAGCTTGAGCAGATTGCTTTCTACTTCGGTGACCAGTGCGGTGACGCGCTTGATCACCTGACCGGTCAGGTCCTGATAGTCCTGAGCCAGCAGAATGTCGTTGAGGTGGCCGGCGACCTTGCGGTTGCCCTCCTCGCTGCGCGTCAGGAAACTGTCGACGCGCCGGGCCAGCTCGCGAAACTCCGGCGCCGCCACTTCGCGACGCATGAAGCGCTGCCAGTCGACGCTCAAGGCCCGGGCTTCGTCGCCGAGCTCATTGAGCACCGGTGTGCTGGCCTCGACCAGGTCCATGGTGCGGTTGGCCGCGCCCTCGGTCAGCTTGACCACATAGGACAGGCGTTCGGTGGCGTCGGTGATCTGCGACACTTCCTCGGCCTGCGGCATGTGCGGGTCGATCTGGAAACTGACGATCGCGCTGTGCAGCTCGCGGGTCAGTTTGCCGACTTCCTGGTACAGGCCACGGTCACGGGTCTGGTTCAGCTGATGGATCAGTTGCACCGCGTCGCCGAATTTGCCGCGCTCGAGGCTGTCGACCAGCTCCTGGGCATGTTTTTTCAGCGTCGACTCGAACTCGCCCAAGGATGAATGTGATTGCTCCATAGCGCCCCCGTGGCGAGTCTTAGCTGTTCACGCGCTCGAAGATCTTCTCGATCTTTTCTTTGAGCACCTGTGCGGTGAACGGCTTGACCACATAGCCGTTGACGCCGGCCTGGGCCGCTTCGATGATCTGCTCGCGCTTGGCCTCGGCAGTCACCATCAGCACCGGCAGGTGCTTGAGGCGTTCATCGGCGCGCACTTTGCGCAGCAGGTCGATACCGGACATGCCGGGCATGTTCCAGTCGGTCACGAGGAAATCGAAATGACCGCTTTCGAGCATCGGCAACGCGCTGTTGCCGTCATCGGCTTCCTGAGTATTGGTGAAGCCCAGGTCGCGCAGCAGGTTCTTGATGATCCGCCGCATCGTCGAGAAATCGTCGACGATGAGGATTTTCATGTCTTTGTTCAATTAGACCTCCAAGCAGTCTTAGACGCGCTCAGCACTGAACGCGCATTCAATCAATTCGGGTAATGCCTTTCGCGACTGCATCGAACCTGGGTTCAACGCGCCCGCCATTCTCCCAGGCGACTGCGCAGACGCGCCGCGCACTGGCTGTGCAACTGGCTGACACGTGACTCGCTGACCCCCAGCACCTCGCCGATTTCCTTGAGGTTCAGCTCCTCGTCGTAATACAGCGCCAGTACCAGGCGCTCGCGCTCCGGCAGGTTGGCGATGGCCTCGGCCAGGGCCTTCTGGAAGCGTTCATCTTCGAGGTCGCGCGAAGGCTCGAGCTGGGCACTGGCGCCATCCTCGTGCAGGCCTTCATGCTCGCCGTCCTGCAACAGGTCGTCGAAGCTGAACAGGCGGCTGCCCAGGGTGTCGTTCAGAATCCCGTAGTAATCATCGAGACTCAATTGGAGTTCGGCAGCAACCTCGTGATCTTTAGCGTCGCGGCCGGTTTTTGCTTCAATGGCGCGAATCGCGTCACTGACCATGCGGGTGTTGCGGTGCACCGAGCGCGGCGCCCAGTCGCCCTTGCGCACTTCATCGAGCATTGCTCCGCGGATCCGGATACCGGCATAGGTTTCGAAACTGGCACCCTTGCTCGCGTCGTACTTGTTGGCGACTTCGAGCAGGCCGATCATCCCGGCCTGGATCAGGTCCTCCACCTGCACACTGGCCGGCAAACGTGCCAGCAAGTGATAGGCGATGCGCTTGACCAGCGGCGCGTAGCGCTCGATCAATTCGTATTGGGCATCGCGTGAAGCCTTGCAGTACATTCGGTATCCGCTGGCATTCATAGCACAGGTCCCGCGCTGGTCGGTTGCACCAGACGCTCGACGAAAAACTCAAGGTGGCCACGCGGATTGGCAGGCAGCGGCCAGCTGTCGACCTTCTGGGCGATGGCCTTGAACGCCAGCGCGCACTTGGAGCGCGGGAAGGCTTCATAGACCGCACGCTGCTTCTGCACCGCCTTGCGCACGCATTCGTCGTAAGGCACCGCACCGACGTATTGTAGGGCCACGTCGAGGAAGCGATCCGTGACCTTGGTCAACTTGGCGAACAGGTTGCGCCCTTCCTGCGGGCTTTGCGCCATGTTGGCCAGGACGCGGAAACGGTTCATGCCGTAGTCGCGGTTGAGCAGTTTGATCAGTGCGTAGGCGTCGGTGATCGAGGTCGGTTCGTCACACACCACCAACAGCACTTCCTGGGCGGCGCGCACGAAGCTGACTACCGAGTCACCGATACCCGCAGCGGTGTCGATCACCAGCACATCGAGGTTGTCGCCGATTTCGCTGAAGGCCTGGATCAGGCCGGCGTGCTGGGCCGGCGCCAGGTGCACCATGCTCTGGGTGCCGGACGCAGCCGGCACGATGCGCACGCCGCCCGGCCCCTGCAGCAATACGTCGCGCAGTTCGCAGCGGCCTTCGATCACATCGGCCAGGGTCCGTTTCGGGGTCAGGCCCAGCAGAACGTCGACGTTGGCCAGGCCCAGGTCGGCGTCCAGCAGCATGACCCGACGGCCAAGCTCTGCCAGCGCCAATGACAGGTTCACCGACACGTTGGTCTTGCCGACGCCACCTTTGCCGCCAGTTACGGCGATCACCTGTACGGGATGCATGCTACCCATGTTTGTTCATTACCTTGTCTTGCTTAGACCGAGGCCACATGAACGGCTGCGCTTTCAACACCTGAAAAATGCATGGCAGACCATCTATGCAGATACTTTGCAACGTCTTCACAATCACCTCAGCCGACACGTTTGCCGGAGCTGTGGTAGAGATCAGCGAACATATCGGCCATGGCCTCTTCGCTGGGCTCATCCTGCATCTGCACGCTGACGGCGCGGCTGACCAGCTGGTGGCGGCGCGGCAGGTGCAGATCGTCAGGAATGCGTGGCCCATCGGTTAGATAGGCCACTGGCAGTTCATGACTGATGGCCAGGCTCAGGACTTCGCCCAGGCTGGCCGTTTCATCGAGTTTGGTCAGGATGCACCCGGCCAGTCCGCAGCGCTTGTAGCTGTGGTAGGCGGCGGTAAGCACCTGCTTCTGGCTGGTCGTGGCCAGCACCAGGTAATTCCTGGCGGCGATGCCGCGACCGGCCAGGGTCTCCAGCTGCATGCGCAGGGCCGGATCGCTGGCCTGCAGGCCGGCGGTATCGATCAGCACCACGCGCTTGCGCAGCAACGGCTCCAGCGCCTGGGCCAGGGACTGGCCAGGGTCGACATGGGTCACCGAGACATTGAGGATCCGTCCCAGGGTCTTGAGCTGCTCCTGGGCACCGATGCGGAAACTGTCCATGCTCACCAGGGCCAGGTTCTGCGCGCCGTACTTGAGCACGTAGCGCGCCGCGAGCTTGGCCAGGGTGGTGGTCTTGCCCATGCCGGCCGGGCCGACCATGGCAATCACCCCGCCCTCTTCGATCGGCTCGACTTCCGGCACCTCGATCCGCCGCGCCAGGTGCGCGAGCAGCATGCGCCAGGCATGGCGTTGCTCATCGATACCGACGGTCTGGTCGAGCAGCTCGCGGGCCAGCGGGCCGGACAGGCCGATACGCTGCAGGCGTCGCCAGAGGTTGGCCTGCTGCGGCTGGTTGCCTTGCAGCTGGCTCCAGGCAAGGGAGCCGAGCTGCACTTCGAGCAGCTCGCGCAGGCCGCTGAGCTCCGAGCGCATGGCATCGAACAGGCGCGGGTCGACCGGCGCGGCAGGGGCGACAGCCGGGGCGGCCGGCACGTCGACATGAGGCTCGACCAACGGCTCGGAAGCGGTCAGCGGCAGCCCGGCGAACAACTGGCGATTACCGTCCTCGCTTTCGCTGCGACTGCTGAGCTCGGCCTGGGCGGTGACGATGCGCGACTGGGTCTTGCGCAATTCATCTTCGAGCTCGACGTTCGGAACCCGTGGCGCCAGGGCGGACAGCTTGTAGTCCAGCGCAGCCGTCAGCTCGACACCGCCAGCAATCCGTCGGTTGCCGATGATGGCGGCGTCAGCCCCCAGCTCATCTCGAACCAGCTTCATGGCCTGACGCATATCGGCGGCGAAAAAACGCTTAACTTGCATAACCCACTACCTCAGCCGTTGGGGCCTACTGTGGCAACGATGGTGACTTGCTTGTTGTCAGGTATTTCCTGATACGCCAAAACATGCAAATTCGGTACAGCCAGGCGGCCGAAGCGCGACAGCATCGCTCGTACCGGTCCTGCGACCAGGAGGATCGCCGGCTGCCCCTGCATCTCCTGACGCTGGGCCGCTTCGATCAACGAACGCTGAAGCTTTTCGGCCATGCTCGGCTCCAGAAGAACACCGTCTTCCTGACCTTGCCCGGCCCTTTGCAGACTATTGAGCAAAATCTGTTCCAACCTTGGCTCAAGGGTGATCACAGGCAGCTCGGACTCAACGCCGACAATGCTTTGCACGATGGCGCGACACAATCCGACGCGCACCACGGCGACCAGCGCGGCGGTATCTTGACTCTTGGCCGCATTGTTGGCGATGGCCTCGGCAATGCTGCGGATATCGCGCACCGGCACCTGCTCGGCGAGCAACGCCTGCAGGACCTTGAGCAGGCCCGACAACGAAATGACACCCGGCACCAACTCTTCGGCAAGTTTAGGTGACGCCTTGGCCAGCACCTGCAGCAACTGCTGGACCTCTTCGTGACCGATCAGCTCGTGGCAGTGCTTGTGCAGGATCTGGTTCAGGTGCGTGGCGACCACCGTGCTGGCGTCGACCACGGTGTAGCCCAGCGACTGCGCCTGGCTGCGCTGGTTGACGTCGATCCACACCGCTTCCAGGCCAAAGGCCGGGTCGCGGGCGGCGATGCCATTGAGGGTGCCGAACACTTGCCCGGGGTTGATCGCAAGCTCCCGGTCCGGGTAGATCTCGGCCTCGGCCAGGATCACCCCCATCAGGGTCAGGCGGTAGGCGCTGGGGGCCAGGTCGAGGTTGTCGCGGATGTGTACGGTGGGCATCAGGAAACCCAGGTCCTGGGACAGCTTCTTGCGCACGCCCTTGATCCGCGCCAGCAACTGGCCGCCCTGGTTGCGGTCGACCAGCGGAATCAGGCGATAGCCCACTTCCAGGCCGATCATGTCGATCGGGGTGACGTCGTCCCAGCCCAGCTCCTTGGTTTCCAGGGCGCGCTGTGGCGACGGCAACTGGTCCTGCTGGCGCTGGACTTCTTCCAGGGCCTTGGCCTTGGCCTGGTTCTGCTTGCGCCAGACCAGGTAGGCGCCGCCACCGGCCAGCAGGCCGAGGCTGAGGAAGGCGATGTGCGGCATGCCCGGCACCAGGCCCATGACGATCATCAGGCCGGCCGACACGGCCAGGGCCTTGGGCGAGTCGAACATCTGCCGGTTGATCTGCCGCCCCATGTCTTCGGAACCGGAGGCACGGGTCACCATGATCGCGGCGGCGGTGGACAGCAGCAGCGATGGCAATTGCGCCACCAAACCGTCACCGATGGTCAGCAGCGCATACACCTTGCCGGCGTCGGCGAAGGCCATGTTGTGCTGGAACATGCCGACGGCCATGCCGCCGATCAGGTTGATGAAGAGGATCAACAGGCCGGCGATGGCGTCACCACGCACGAACTTGCTGGCACCGTCCATCGAACCGTAGAACTCGGCCTCCTGGGCCACTTCGGCGCGGCGCGACTTGGCCTGGGTCTGGTCGATCAGGCCGGCGTTGAGATCGGCATCGATGGCCATCTGCTTGCCGGGCATGGCATCGAGGGTGAAGCGCGCGCTCACCTCGGAAATCCGCCCGGCACCTTTGGTCACCACCACGAAGTTGATGATCATCAGGATCGCGAAGACCACGATACCGACCACGTAGTTACCGCCGATCACCACCTCGCCGAAGGCCTGGATCACCTTACCGGCGGCGGCGTGACCGTCGTGGCCATGGAGCATCACCACCCGCGTGGAAGCCACGTTCAGGGCCAGGCGCAACAGGGTCGCCACCAGCAGGATGGTCGGGAAGGCAGCAAAGTCCAGGGGGCGCAAGGCGTAGACGCAGACCAGCAGGACCACGATCGACAGGGCGATGTTGAAGGTGAAGAACACGTCGAGCAAGAACGGCGGGATCGGCAACATCATCATTGCCAGCATCACCAGCAACAGCAGCGGCACACCCAGATTGCCCCGACCCAACCCGGCCAGGTTGTTACGGGCACTGCTGATTAACTGAGAGCGATCCACCGGTATTCCTCGTTGAGCTCAAGCAAAACTTTGACGCGAACGACGTGCGTTGCGCAGCTCTCTGCAAAAAGCTTTCCAACTTTGAAATTGTGTTGAATGGATCGCGGAATCATGTGGGAGCGGGGGTTTCCCCCCCGATAGGTGATGGGGGGGAAAAAAAACAAACGGCGCCACCCCCCCACCACCCCCCCCCCCCCCCCACCCCCCCCCAAAGAGAACACCCCAAAAACCACC
>NZ_JALRNG020000052.1:0-34843 GCF_030272875.2 Pseudomonas sp. BJa5 | reverse complement strand
AGGAGCGAGCGGTTTTGGTTCCTTTTGCCAAGACAAAAGGGACCCGCCGTAAGGGCGGAAGGGGCCGGCAGCCTCGCTGCATTGAATGGATAAGCTCGCAGCTTCAAGACCCAAGCCCAAGCCCAAGCCCAAGCCCAAGCCCAAGCCCAAGGATCATAATCCCCAGGATTCCACGAATAGCCATAAAAAAGGCCGCTACAAGGTAGCGGCCAAGGTAAGACGCAGATCAAGGAGCTTCAAAATCAACGTCGGTGAACCTGTTGCCGGGCGGCGGGGTGTACACGCCTCAAAGACCCGGGCTGGAGCGCGTCCGGTGGTGTTTCCGGTCCAGCTGCAAACAGGATAAGACGCTGACCTGAAAGGAAAAATAGCCGATTGTGACAATCACTGTTGCAACCCCGGCAACAGTGCCTGGCGCCTTAACGCGGCGCTTCGTAGCCCATGCGCCAGCTGATCTGCTGCGCCGCCGCCAGCAGCTGTTTTGCCGCCGGACCCTGCTCGTCGGCATGGAAGATCGAGGTGGGGCCGACCACGGTCAACACCGCGGCAATCTGGCCCATGGCGTTGAACACCGGCGCCGAAAGGGCATCGACGCCGGGCATCAGCAGGCCATGGACGTGGTGCAGGCCACGCTGGCGGATGTCGGCGAACAGGGTCTGGTAGTCGCTGGCGCTCTGGCCCGAGGCGGCCAGTTCCTGGTCGCGCAACTCGACGGTTTCGCGCTCCGGCAGGTAGGCACCGAACACCAGGCCCGTCGATGAACTGAGCAATGGCAACACCGAGCCGATCTGGGTGACCACGGTCACCGCCCGCACGGCCGGCTCGATGTTGACCACGGTGGCGCCCTGGTTGCCCCACACGGCAATGAAGCAACTCTCGTTGAGCTCGTCGCGCAGTTGCGACAGCGGCATCGCCGCGACCTTCAGCACATCCATCCCGCCCAAGGCCGCCAGGCCTACGCGCAAGGCTTCGCGACCCAGGCCATAGTGATTGGTGGCCGGATCCTGTTCGGCGAAGCCGCTGGCGATCAGGGCCTGCAGGTAGCGGTGGACCTTGCTCGCCGGCATGTCGACATGCTCGGCCAGGCGCGACAGCGACGTCGAGGGCGACAGCTGGGCCAGGGCCTTGAGGATATCGGTGCCGACTTCGGCCGAGCGGACCTTCTGTTTGCCGGCGCTATCGGCGGTGGAGCTGGCTTTGGCCATGGTGGATTCGATCCGGGTAGTCCAGGTGGGCGTCTTTATAGCTTGACGGTCTTCGTCAATCAAATTACGTTATGCGTAATGTAATTACGATAAAAATAACGCAGAGGCGCTGCGCCGGTGAACAGCTCGCAGCCAACTGCCATCAACCGGCCTGCATTGGGCCCGGAGGCTCGATGAACCTCGAAAGCACCCCCGTCCTCGATTATCTAAGCGGTTTCGGCAACGAATTCGCCAGCGAAGCCTTGCCCGGCGCCTTGCCGGTCGGGCAGAACTCGCCGCAGAAGGCCCCTTATGGCCTGTATGCCGAACTGTTTTCCGGCACCGCCTTCACCATGGCCCGCAGCGAGTTGCGCCGTACCTGGATGTACCGCATCCGCCCCTCGGCCCTGCATCCGCGCTTCGAACGCCTCGAGCGTCAGTTGGCCGGTGGCCCGCTGGGCGCGGTGACGCCCAATCGCCTGCGCTGGAGCCCGCTGGAGATTCCGGCCGAGCCGACCGATTTCATCGACGGCTGGGTGGCCATGGCCGCCAACTCCGCCAGCGAGAAACCCGCCGGTATCAGTGTTCACAGCTACCGTGCCAACCGATCCATGGAGCGGGTGTTCTTCAACGCCGACGGCGAACTGCTGCTGGTGCCGCAACTGGGCCGCCTGCGCATCGTCACCGAGCTGGGCGTGCTGGCGGTCGAGCCGCTGGAAATCGCCGTGCTGCCGCGCGGCTTGAAGTTCCGCGTCGAACTGCTCGACGGCCAGGCGCGCGGCTACATCGCCGAGAACCATGGTGCGCCGCTGCGCATTCCGGACCTGGGTCCGATCGGCAGCAACGGCCTGGCCAACCCGCGGGACTTCCTTGCCCCGGTCGCCCACTATGAAGACCTCCAGGGCCCGGTGCAGTTGGTGCAGAAGTTCCTCGGCGAACTGTGGGGCTGCGAGCTCAATCATTCGCCGCTGGACGTGGTGGCCTGGCACGGCAACAACGTGCCGTACAAATACGACCTGCGCCGCTTCAACACCATCGGCACAGTGAGTTTCGACCACCCGGACCCGTCGATTTTCACCGTACTCACCTCGCCGACCAGCGTGCCGGGCATGGCCAACCTCGACTTCGTGATTTTCCCGCCGCGCTGGATGGTGGCCGAGAACACCTTCCGTCCACCATGGTTCCACCGCAACCTGATGAACGAGTTCATGGGCCTGATCAAGGGTGAGTACGATGCCAAGGCCGAAGGCTTCCTGCCCGGCGGCGCGTCCCTGCACAGCTGCATGAGCGCCCATGGCCCGGACGCCGAGACCTGCGCCAAGGCCATCGCCGTGGAGCTTGCACCGAACAAGATCGACAACACCATGGCGTTCATGTTCGAAACCAGCCAGGTGCTGCGCCCCAGCCAGCACGCCCTTGAATGCCCGCAGCTGCAGGCCGACTACGATAGTTGCTGGGCCTCGCTGCCGAGCACCTTCACCCCGAACCGGAGATAACCCATGAATCAGTCCGCCATTGCCCGTAGTTGGGTCGAACACGCCAACGGGCATCGCGATTTTCCGCTGCAAAACCTGCCGCTGGGGATCTTCAGTCACAAGGATGCGACCCGGCGCTGTGGCGTCGCCATTGGCGATGCGATTCTGGACCTTGAAGGTGTGCTGGCTGCCGGCCTGTTCGACGGCCAGGCCCGTGCGGCGGTCGAGGCAACTCGCGGCGGCGCGCTGAACGCCTTCTTCGCCCTGGGCCGTGGCGCCCGCGTGGCGTTGCGCGAGCGGTTGCTGGAGCTGCTGGGCGAGCACAGTGAACACCAGGCGGCGCTCAAGCCGTTGTTGCTGGCCAGCCACGCGTGCCAGTTGCACCTGCCGGCCCGCATTGGCGACTACACTGACTTCTATGTGGGCATCGAGCACGCCAAGAATGTCGGCAAGTTGTTCCGTCCGGACAACCCGCTGCTGCCCAACTATAAATATGTGCCTATCGGCTACCATGGCCGTGCCTCGACCATTCGCCCTTCGGGCACCGACGTGCGTCGACCCAAGGGCCAGACCCTGCCGGTCGGGGCGAGCGAGCCGAGCTTCGGCCCGTGTGCGCGCCTGGACTACGAGCTGGAGCTGGGCATCTGGATCGGCCAGGGCAACGAGATGGGCGAGTCGATCCCGGTGGCGGAGGCTGGCGAACACATCGCCGGCTACTGCCTGCTCAACGACTGGTCGGCCCGTGACATCCAGGCCTGGGAATACCAGCCGCTGGGCCCGTTCCTGTCCAAGAGCTTCATCTCCACGGTATCGCCCTGGGTGGTGACCGCCGAGGCCCTGGCGCCGTTCCGTTGTGCGCAACCGAGCCGTCCCGAGGGTGACCCGCAGCCGCTGGCCTACCTGCAGGATGCACGCGACCAGGCCGAAGGTGCCTTCGACATCGAGCTGGAAGTGCTGCTGCTGACCGAGCGCATGCGCGAGCAGAACCTGCCGGCCCATCGCCTGACCCTGAGCAACACCTTGAGCATGTACTGGACCGTGGCCCAGATGGTCGCGCACCACAGCGTCAACGGTTGCCAATTGCAGCCGGGCGACCTGTTCGGTTCCGGCACGCTGTCCGGTGCCCAGCCTGGCCAGTTCGGCAGCCTGCTGGAGATCACCCAGGGTGGCAAGGAGCCGGTGCAGCTGGCGTCGGGTGAGGTGCGCAAGTTCCTCGAAGACGGTGACGAGATCATCCTGCGTGCCCGTTGTGTACGTGAGGGCGTGGCATCGATCGGGTTCGGCGAATGCCGCGGCAAGATTCTTCCGGCCAATTGAGAGGTCAGTGTCATGGATCTGTTCAACTATTTCCGTTCGACCTCGTCCTATCGGCTGAGGATCGCATTGGAACTCAAGCAGCTGGAGTACCGGTACGTACCGGTCAACCTGCTCAAGGGTGAACAGCGAGAGGCCGACTTCCTGGCACTCAACCCCCAGGGCCGGGTGCCGGCCCTGATGATCGATTCCGGTGAACTGCTGGTGCAGTCACCGGCGATCATCGAGTACCTGGAGGAAGTCTATCCACAGCCGGCGCTGCTGCCCGAGGAGCCTGTGGCGCGTGCCCAGGTCCGTGGGGTGGCGGCGTTGATCGGTTGCGACATCCATCCGCTGCACAACGTCAGCGTGCTCAATCAGTTGCGCGGGTTGGGCCATGGTGATGAGCAGGTCAACGCCTGGATCGCTCACTGGGTCAGCCAGGGGCTGGCGGCGGTGGAGAAGTTGATCGGTGACAGCGGCTATTGCTTTGGCGATGAGCCGGGGCTGGCGGATGTCTACCTGATTCCGCAGCTGTATGCCGCCAAGCGTTTCAACATCAGCCTTGGCGACTTCCCGCGAATCCTCCGGGTGGCAGCGCTGGCCGAGAAACACCTGGCCTTCATCAAGGCCCATCCATCGAACCAGCCCGACGCACCGGCACCAGCGGCTTAGTGCACTGAGGGCGGCACCGGGTGCAACTGGCCCAGGCGCTCGGTCAGGCGCAGGCGCTGGATCGGGTCGTCACTGAGCAGCAGGGCATGCTCCAGGTCGAAGCGTTCGGCCTGGGGGCAATCCAGGTGCTGGTACAGGGTGGCGCGTGCCAGGTAGTCGCTGGCGGTGGCCGGCCCGAGCTGCAGTACCCGTTCGGCATCCTTGAGGGCCGCCAGGTCATCATCGTGGGTCGAATGCAACTGGCGCAGGTTGCGTGACAGGCGCTGGAGCATCTGCCCGGGGCTGGCCGCGACCAGGTGTTCGGCGCTGAGCAGCAGTTGCGGGCCGAACTGACGGCCGAGCAGTTCGCGGCAGTCCGCGGGGTAGAGCCTGCGTCCACCGCAGGGGTCGAGCAGGTGATCGGCACCGGGAACGCGCAGGAGGAAATGACCGGGAAAATTCACCCCTTCCAGCGGTATCGACAGGCCTCGGGCCAGCTCCAGGGTCAGCAGGGCCAGGGCCAGGGGTTGCCCGCGGCGTCGTTCCAGCACTTTATCGAGCAGGGCCGCCTGTGGGCGCAGCGGGTGATATTCGTCCTGCTGGAAGCCCAGGGCATTGAGCTGGCGCAACAGCGGCTGGGCCAGCTCGCTGAGCGGCAACATGGGCAGGTGGTTGCTGACCTCTATCTGCAGGTCATGGACCTTGCGCATCTGCAAGGCCGGATCGACGCTGGCATCGTGCTCGGCAGCGATCCACAACGCCGCTTCCAGCAAGGCGACGGGGTCACGTTCTAGGCAGGCCAGGCAGGCTTGGCGTGGGGTCATGACAATCTCCGCTCAAGCTTTTGTTTTAGCGCTGGCAAAGGCTTTCGTCCAGTGGTCCGGGTGCTGTCATCATTCGGCAAAGTGCAGCCTATACTGGGAGCAGCACCTCACTGAGGAGCCCGCTGATGTTCGCGCTCATGCAAAGCACCCGCACGCAATCCTTGCACCTGTGCATCGACCCGCCCACAGGCCTGAAGGCCGTGGTTGCCATTCACAGCGAGCACCTGGGGCCGGCCATGGGCGGCTGCCGCTACCTACCCTATGCCGATGACGAAAGTGCCATGGCCGATGCCATTCGCCTGGCCCAGGGCATGAGTTACAAAGCGGCACTGGCCGGCCTGCCGGTGGGGGGCGGCAAGGCGGTGATCATTCGTAACCCCCATGTGGAAAACCGTGCGGCGCTGTTCGAGGCCTTCGGGCGCTTCGTCGATACGCTGCAGGGGCGTTTCATCACCGCTATCGACAGTGGCACCTCAACGGTGGACATGGACTGCATTGCCCAGTCCACCCCGTATGTGACCAGCACCACGGCCTCTGGGGATCCCTCGCCCCATGCGGCGATGGGAGTGTTCGCCGGCATTCGCGCCACCTCCATGGCGCGCCTGGGCAGTGACAACCTTGAAGGTCTGCGAGTGGCGGTGCAGGGCCTGGGCAATGTCGGCTATGCCCTGGCCGAGCAGTTGCACACCGCCGGCGCCGAGCTTTTGGTCAGCGACCATGACCCGGGCAGGGTGCAACTGGCCATCGAGCAGTTCAATGCGCGGCCGGTGGCCAATGAGATGCTCATCAGCACCCCCTGTGACATCTTTGCCCCTTGCGGGGTAGGGCCGGTGCTCAATGGCCAGAGTGTGATGCAGCTGCGCTGTGCCGCCGTGGCCGGGGCCGCCAACAACCAGCTGACCACCCTGCAGGTAGCCGACCAGCTGGAAAGACGCGGGATACTCTATGCGCCGGACTACGTGATCAATGCCGGTGGCCTGATCTACGTGGCGCTCAAGCACCGTAACGAGGAGTTGAACACCATCACGGCCCACCTGGCGCGTATTCCTTCGCGCCTGACCGAGGTATTCGCCCATGCCCAGGCCGAGAAGCGTTCGCCGGCTCGGGTGGCGCAGATGCTTGCCGAGAAGCTGATCTACGGCTGAAGGGGTTACTCGGCGGGAACCTCGGCGAGCAGCTCGGACAGGGCATCGGGCTGGCTCTTGAAGGCCTTGGCAAAGACGTCGCGATTCTTTGCCATATAAATGCCGGCATCCTCGACCTGCTGTTCGCTGAGCGAAGGGACGGCTTTTTTCAGGACCTCGGCGAGCAGCTCGGCCAGTTCGAGCATCTTGTCGTGACGGTCAGCTTCGGCTTTATCCATGAACAAGCGCTCCAGATCGCGGCTGCTGCGGTATACCACTTCGACGGCCATTCATCACCTCACGTGCCTTTTGTCTATCGATGGTTACGATACTGTTTATTCGTACAGTATTAATGATAGGGTAATCCACAGGACTAAGATAGTGGCAATTGACTGATCTGCTTCCCGGGGGCGGCTGATTCCAGCCTGCGTTGCTCTGGCGCGGCACTTTTGCCCCTCTCTACGGTCTTCATGTGCGTGTAGAATTCCGGACAGGCAGTCGAGCCATTCAAGCCAATCAAGGATATGCAATGAACGAGCAAACATCGCGCCTGAACCGGGAACGGCGCTTTCTGGTACTGCTGGGAGTGATCTGCCTGGCCCTGATCGGTGGCGCCCTGTACATGCAGGTGGTGCTTGGCGAAGCGCCATGCCCGCTGTGCATCCTGCAACGCTATGCACTGCTGCTGATCGCCGTGTTTGCCTTCATTGGCGCCGCCATGCCGGGCCGGCGTAGCCTGACCCTGCTCGAAGGCCTGGTGGTGCTCAGCGCCATCGGCGGTATCGCCGCCGCCGGCAACCATGTCTACATCCTGGCCAACCCTGCAGTCAGCTGTGGCATCGATACCTTGCAACCGATCGTCGATGGTTTGCCGCTGGCATCGGTGTTGCCCCTGGTGTTCCAGGTCGATGGATTCTGCTCCACACCCTATCCGCCGGTACTGGGGTTGTCGCTGGCACAATGGGCGTTGGTGGCGTTTATTCTGACCGCCGTTCTGGTGCCCCTGGGCATCTACCGCAACCGTCGCAAGCCTTAGACAAAAGTCCCGTGTTGATGCAAGTCTGGTAAGCAATGGATTTTTCTTTCGGTGTCGCACCCGGGTTGATCTGAATCAAGCTTTGACCCTTGTAGAACAAGGGTTTCAGCGGTGTCGCAGAGGGTGCGACAAACTGTCGCGAAACTGATTTTCAGGGCTTGATTGTTACAGTTTTGGTAAAAGACTGTTGCGCAATTAGTCATAGTCATTGAATGTCGACCTATCTACAATCGCCCCCAATTTCCGTTCGGCACTGCTTGCGAGTCGCAGGATTAAAGGAGCTTCAGGCTCTTTTCGCTGACTCTGAAGCATCGCCTGCGGCGATGCCGGGCTGACCCCCCTCCGTGATTTCCCGCACCAAATGGAATTGGTCTGAAGACAGGCCTGTTGCCTGCGAAGTCAAAATAATAACCACCGCAATACCCGGTCTATGCCGAGCCGCCGCAGCTGGCCTCAAGGTATGACCGTATTCGATCCCAAAATGCTGACGCTTGGCAGGACGAAGTGTTGGCTACCAAAACACAAATTGCATTGAAGCAAGCTGCTCTAGAGGTCGTGAGATGAGTAAAAAGCGTTACCCCAGACTGTTTGGCATTCTGCCCTTTTTAGGCATGCTTTTACTCAGTGGGTGCAACTGGACCCTGCTCGACCCGAAGGGCCAGGTCGGCATTGAGCAAAAGAACCTTATCCTGATCGCTACCGGCTTGATGCTGCTGGTGGTGATTCCTGTCATTTTCATGACCATCGCGTTCGCCTGGAAGTATCGCGCTTCCAACAAGGCGGCGACCTACACCCCTGACTGGTCGCACTCGACCAAGATCGAAGTGGCGGTGTGGACCATTCCTGTACTGATCATCATTGCCCTGGGCTATGTGACCTACAAGACCACCCACGAGCTGGACCCGTATCGTCCACTGGTTTCCGACGTGAAACCGGTGCAGATCGACGTGGTCGCCCTGGACTGGAAATGGCTGTTCATCTACCCGGAACAAGGCATTGCCACGGTCAACAAGATCGTCTTCCCGGCTAACACTCCGGTCAACTTCCGCGTGACCTCCGACTCGGTGATGAACTCGTTCTTCATTCCGGGCCTGGGCGGCCAGATCTACGCGATGGCCGGCATGACCACCAAGCTGCACCTGATCGCCAACGAAAACGGCGAGTTCGACGGTATCTCGGCGAACTACAGCGGTGCCGGCTTCACCGGTATGAAGTTCAAGGCAACCGCCACCTCCCAGGCCGATTTCGAGGCATGGGTGAACGAAGTCAAGCAGTCGCCTAAACAGCTGGATTCGGCTGAATACGCGGCATTGGCCAAAGCTAGCGAAAACAATCCAGTCGCGCTGTACAGCGTGGCCTCGCCTGACCAGTTCCAGACCATCGTCGACAAGTACGAAGGCATGAACCGCGGTCGGCCGGTCCACGAGAAAGAGCAGAGCAAAGAAGCGGCCGGTACCGAAGGGATGGACGTGAGTATGCATTCAGCTGCTGGGGCAGAGGAGTAAGAGATGTTCGGTAAACTAAGTCTGGATGCGATTCCGTATCACGAGCCGATAGTCATGGTGACACTCGCCATGATCGCGCTCGGCGGTATTGCGGTGATCGGTGCAATCACCTATTTCAAAAAATGGTCCTACTTGTGGACCGAGTGGCTGACTACGGTCGACCACAAGAAAATCGGGGTGATGTACATCATCGTCGCGATGGTCATGCTGCTGCGCGGCTTTGCCGACGCCATCATGATGCGTACCCAGCTGGCTGCGGCCACTGGTGGCTCCGAAGGCTATCTGCCGCCTGAGCACTATGACCAGATCTTCACCGCTCACGGTGTGATCATGATCATCTTCATGGCGATGCCATTCTTCACCGGCCTGATGAACCTGGCCCTGCCTCTGCAGATCGGTGCACGTGACGTTGCCTACCCGTTCCTGAACTCCCTGAGCTTCTACCTGCTGCTGGCAGGCGTGCTGCTGGTCAACATCTCCCTGGGTGTTGGTGAGTTCGCCAAGACCGGCTGGGTTGCCTATCCGCCGCTTGCGGGGATCCAGTACAGCCCTGGGGTCGGTGTCGACTACTACATCTGGGCGCTACAGCTATCGGGTCTAGGTACGACACTTACGGGCGTCAACTTCCTGGTCACCGTGCTGAAAATGCGCGCGCCTGGCATGAAGCTGATGGACATGCCGATCTTCACCTGGACCTGCACCTGGGCCAACGTTCTGATCGTCGCTTCGTTCCCGATCCTGACCGCCGCCCTGGCACTGCTGACTGTTGACCGTTATCTGGACTTCCATATTTTCACCAACGAGCTTGGTGGGAACCCGATGATGTACGTCAACCTGTTCTGGGCCTGGGGTCACCCTGAGGTTTACATCCTGATCCTGCCGGCCTTCGGTGTGTTCTCGGAAGTCACCTCGACCTTCGCCGGCAAACGCCTGTTCGGCCACAAGTCGATGATCTACGCTTCGGGTGCGATCGCGGTACTGGGCTTTGCGGTATGGCTGCACCACTTCTTCACCATGGGTTCTGGCGCCAGCGTCAACACCTTCTTCGGTCTGGCGACGATGCTGATTTCGATCCCGACCGGTGTAAAACTGTTCAACTGGCTGTTCACCATCTACCAGGGCCGTCTGCGCTTCACCGCGCCAGTCATGTGGACCCTGGGCTTCATGGTTACCTTCTCGATCGGTGGTATGACCGGCGTACTGCTGGCTGTTCCAGGTGCTGACTTCGTCCTGCACAACAGCCTGTTCGTAATCGCTCACTTCCACAACGTGATCATCGGTGGTGCGGTATTCGGCTACATCGCCGGCTTCGCCTTCTGGTTCCCGAAAGCCTTCGGCTTCACCCTGAACGAGAAGTGGGGCAAGGCTGCCTTCTGGTTCTGGCTGTCCGGTTTCTACGTGGCCTTCATGCCGCTGTACGCACTGGGCTTCATGGGTATGACCCGTCGCCTGAACCACTCCGACAACCCACTGTGGGAACCCTACCTGTACGTAGCCGTAGTCGGCGCCGTGCTGATCCTGTTCGGTATCGCTTGCCAGCTGATCCAGCTGTACGTATCGGTTCGCGACCGCAAGGACAACATGGACGTGACCGGCGACCCATGGGGCGGCCGTACCCTGGAATGGTCGACTTCGTCGCCACCTCCGTTCTACAACTTCGCCCACATGCCTGAGAAAGTCGGCCTGGATGCCTGGCACGAAGCCAAGGAAGCCGGTGTTGCCTACAAGGTTCCTGGCAAGTACGAAGCGATCCACATGCCGAACAACACCTCGACCGGTCTGTTCATGGGTCTGCTGCTGACCGTATTCGGTTTCGCCTTCATCTGGCACATCTGGTGGCTGGTGGGCGCGAGCCTGGTCGCTACCATCGCGGTCTTCGTTGCTCACGCTGCACGTGACGACCAGGGCTACATGGTGCCTGCCGAGGAAGTGGCGCGTATCGAAGGCGAGCGCTTGAAGTCCCTGGGCCTGGCTACCGGTTCGCCGGCCGGCGCACGTGTCAAATCGTTTGAACGGGTTTAATCAATGTCCAGTCATGTAATCAATGCAGACACTCATGCTCATGGTCACGACCATGGGCATGACGATCACCACCACGACTCGGGCCAGATGACCGTTTTCGGTTTCTGGCTGTACCTGATGACCGACTGCATCCTGTTTGCGTCGCTCTTCGCCACCTACGCGGTGCTGTCCGGCAGTTTTGCCGGCGGCCCGTCGGGTCACGACATTTTCCAGCTGGACTTTGTCGCGGTTGAAACCGCACTGCTGTTGCTGTCGAGTATCACCTTCGGCTTCGCCATGTTGCAGATGTTCAAGGGCAACAAGGGCGGCGTGCTGGGCTGGCTGGCCATCACCTTCCTGTTCGGTGCCGGCTTCATCGCGATGGAAGTCTATGAGTTCCATCACCTGATCGCCGAAGGCTACGGCCCGCAGCGCAGTGGCTTCCTGTCGGCGTTCTTCGCGCTGGTCGGTACCCACGGTCTGCACGTAACCGCAGGTCTGATCTGGATGGCAGTCATGATGTACCAGATCAACAAGCACGGTATCACCGGCACCGCCAAGACCCGCATGAGCTGCCTGAGCCTGTTCTGGCACTTCCTGGACGTGGTCTGGATCTGCGTGTTCACCGTCGTGTATCTGCTGGGAGTTCTGTAAATGGCTAACGCACATAACGCCCACGCCGAGGGCAACCACGGCAGCGTGAAGTCCTACCTGATCGGCTTCGTCCTGTCGGTGATCCTGACCGCGATTCCGTTCGGCCTGGTGATGTTCCCGAGCATGCCCAAAGACATCACGATCATGATCGTGGTGGCCCTGGCGGTCATCCAGGTGGTAGTCCACCTGGTGTACTTCCTGCACATGGACCGCTCGGCCGAGCAACGCTCCAACGTGTCGACCTTCCTGTTTACAGCGATGGTCATCGCGCTGCTGGTCGGTCTGTCGCTGTGGATCATGTTCAGCATCCACACCAGCATGATGGCGAAGTGAGGTAAGACGACATGTCCGTTAAGCACTTTATCCAAATCACCAAACCGGGGATCATTTTCGGTAACGTGCTTTCTGTGGCAGGCGGTTTCTTCCTTGCCGCGCAAGGGCATGTCGACTTCCTGCTGTTCCTGGCCACGGTAATCGGCACTTCGCTGGTGGTGGCGTCCGGTTGCGTGTTCAACAACTGCATCGACCGTGACATCGACATCAAGATGGAGCGCACCAAGAACCGTGCCATGGTTCAGGGCGAGATCTCGCTCGGCGTCGCGCTGGCCTACGCCACCCTGCTCGGGGTGGCGGGGCTCGGCCTGCTGTACGTGCAGGCCAACGCCCTGGCTGCGCTGTTCGGCCTGATCGGCTTCATCATCTACGTGGGTTTCTACAGCCTGTACCTGAAGCGCAAATCGGTGCACGGCACCCTGGTTGGCAGCCTGTCCGGTGCCATGCCTCCGGTGATCGGCTACTGCGCCGTGAGCAACAGCTTCGACCTGGCTGCATTGACCCTGCTGGTGATGTTCAGCCTCTGGCAGATGCCGCACTCCTATGCCATTGCGATCTTCCGCTTCAACGACTACCTGGCTGCCTCGATTCCGGTCCTGCCGGTCAAGCGTGGCATCGAGGTGGCCAAGAAGCACATCCTCTGGTACATCCTGGCCTTCCTGGTCGCGACCTTGATGCTGACCCTGGGCGGTTACGCCGGCGTCAGCTACATGGCCGTTGCCGCCGCCATGGGCATGTACTGGCTGTACATGGCCTGGACCGGCTACAAGGCTGCCGATGACCGGGTCTGGGCGCGCAAGCTGTTCGTGTTCTCGATCTTCACCATCACCGCCCTGAGCGTGATGATGTCGGTGGACACCAAGCTGCCGACCGATGTGCTGATGACGTACGCGCATTGATACTGGTGCGCTGAACAAAAACGCCCCGTGCTGCGAAGCACGGGGCGTTTTTGTTTGTGGGCGGCAGGGCTGCCCTCTGATCCCGCCTGCCAAGGACCCATAGCCTGTGCCTCACATTCACCTGGGAGGGATCACACCATGAGTATCTTGACTGTCTACTTCTGCGGTACCGGCTCGCATCGGTTCGATACCGCCAACCCCAACTTCTGGAATGGCGAACTGGTCTCCACCCTGGCCAGCAACGACCAGGGCCGGGAGTTCGCCCACTGGATTGCCATCGACGGACCGGGCAGCGGTAATCTGCAAGCCGACGACCTGTTTACCAAGACCAGGGAATATGGGCTGAGTGGGACGTTGTTCGGCAAGGGCTGGGAACAGAATGTCGAGCACGCCCTGCAGATCATAAAGGGCAAGTGTGACTGGAGGCGCAAGGCCTTGAGCAGGGACGAGTACAACCGCCTCAAGGCTGCCGGCGTGCCGATCGAGGATGTCGAGAGGACCGGCTCCTGGTTATGGCGCACCTATGACTACGGCGAGCGGCGAGTCACGCCGCAACAGTTGCAGGAGCAGATCATCAAGATCTTCCGCAAGGATGGCCTGCTGCCGACCCAGGTCAACCTGGTGGGCTGGAGCCGGGGCGGGATCAGCTGTCACATGCTGGCCAATGCCATGTTCAAGGATCCGCAGTTGAAGGGCATACCGGTGAACATCTTCGCTGTCGACCCGGTGCCCGGCGTGCTCAACCTGCAGCCCCATCGCATTCGCCTGGAGGGCAACGTGCGCCAGTACGTAGGCTTCTACTCGCGCGATGAGCGCTCCAGGGGCTTTGCCTGTGTGATCCCCGAAGCCGGCCCGCAGACCCGGATGCATATCTTCCCGCTGCCCGGGCGACATGCCACCCTGGTCGGCAACGCTTCGGCGGATGGTGCGGGGGCGGGCAGGATGCTGGCCGAGCCGGGCATGATCGTGCGGCATTTCGCAGAAGTCTGCCTGACGCGCTGGGGGGTGAAGCTGGACAAGCGCCTGGCGCTCAGCGACAAGCAGCTCAAGGACTACCATCAGGCGCTGGTGCGCGACGATGCCCGTTACCAGTCCATGCGCAGCCATTCCTATACCGTGCTTACCGAGTCGCAGAAGGGCGACCGCTTCGTACATCTGGGGGGCAGGGACACAGCGTTTTCGCAGGTAACGGGGAAATCGTTGAGTCCTGAGCTTGGCTTGGCAGCGACGCAATGGAGCGCGGTGAGCTATCGGGAAATCCGCTGAGCTTTCGCCGACCTTATCGCGGGGCAAGCCCGCTCTTACAGGCCTGCTTGCCATCCGTGGGAGCGGGCTTGCCCCGCGATTGCGCTCAATTCCCTTTACATCGCTACCCGACAGGTACTATTGTCTGCCTCGGCCACCGCAGTGGCCAACGTCGCTCGGACGGTTCCGGGCGCTTACGTCTTCGAGGAAGCCATGGCTGACCAAGGTTCGCCGCGCCGCTTTGCGCGCATCGATCGTCTCCCCCCCTACGTCTTCAATATCACCGCCGAACTCAAGATGGCCGCGCGCCGTCGTGGCGAGGACATCATCGACCTGAGCATGGGCAACCCCGACGGGGCCACGCCACCGCACATCGTCGAAAAGCTGGTGCAGGTCGCCCAGCGTGAAGACACTCACGGCTACTCGACTTCCCGCGGTATTCCGCGCCTGCGCCGGGCGATCTCGCGCTGGTACAAGGAGCGCTATGAGGTCGACATCGACCCGGAAAGCGAAGCCATCGTTACCATCGGCTCCAAGGAAGGCCTGGCGCACCTGATGCTCGGCACCCTGGACCATGGCGATACGGTGCTGGTGCCCAACCCCAGCTACCCGATCCACATCTACGGTGCAGTGATCGCCGGTGCCCAGGTGCGCTCCGTGCCGCTGGTGCCGGGCGTCGACTTCTTCAACGAACTGGAGCGGGCGATCCGCGAGTCGATCCCCAAGCCGAAGATGATGATCCTAGGCTTCCCCTCCAACCCGACCGCCCAGTGCGTCGAACTGGATTTCTTCGAGCGGGTGGTGGCCCTGGCCAAGCAGTACGACGTGCTGGTGGTCCACGACCTGGCCTACGCCGATATCGTCTACGACGGCTGGAAGGCGCCTTCGATCATGCAGGTGCCGGGCGCCAAGGATATTGCGGTGGAGTTCTTCACCCTGTCCAAGAGCTACAACATGGCCGGCTGGCGGATCGGCTTCATGGTCGGCAACCCGGAGCTGGTCAGCGCCCTGGCACGGATCAAGAGCTACCACGACTACGGCACCTTCACCCCGCTGCAAGTGGCCGCCATTGCCGCCCTGGAAGGCGACCAGCAGTGCGTGCGGGATATCGCCGAGCAGTATCGCCAGCGCCGCAACGTGCTGGTCAAGGGCCTGCACGAGCTGGGCTGGATGGTCGAGAACCCCAAGGCCTCGATGTATGTCTGGGCCAAGATCCCGGAACAGTACGCGCACCTGGGGTCGCTGGAGTTCGCCAAGAAGCTCCTGGCCGAGGCCAAGGTCTGCGTGTCGCCGGGCATCGGCTTTGGCGACTACGGTGACGATCATGTGCGTTTTGCCCTGATCGAGAACCAGGACCGGATTCGCCAGGCGGTGCGCGGAATCCGGCAAATGTTCCGGGCTGACGGGGTAGAGGTGAAGTCGCACAAGTAAGCGGCATTTATCCACTTATCGGCATGAAAGAAACCGTCCGTCAGCGACGGTTTTTTTCTGCCTGGCCCCCCTTCTCAAAATCGGGCCGAAGCATAGAATAGCGGCGGGTTCGCACCCAATAACCATAATTTGCCCCCCGTCTTCCTCATCATGTCCGAATACAATCCTTGCTTGAACTGCGGCGCCTGCTGCGGGTATTTCCGTGTGTCTTTCTTCTGGGGCGAGTGCGAGTCGGCGGGCGGCCTGGTGCCCGACGATCTGGTCGTGCAGATCAATCCGACCCGTGTGGCGATGATCGGGACCGACAGTAAACCCTGCCGCTGCATCGGCCTTGAGGGCGAGATCGGCAAGGGCGTGAGCTGCTCGCTCTATGAGCAACGCTCCAGTCCGTGCCGCGAGTTCGAGGCGGCCTGGGTCAATGGTCAGCCCAACCCCAGCTGCGATGCCGCCCGCGCCGCCTATGGCCTGCCGCCGCTGGAAGCCAACGAGCCGATCTGGCCGGAGGACGAAGAGCCGGAAGTCGCCTGAGGGCGCTGGCAGGGGCATGGGGATCTTGCGGTAGACTGTTCGGCTTTGGGGCCTGAACAGGAGTTCTTCCCGTGCCAACATCACAGTTTCCTCTCGACCTTGATCGGCGACAGGAGAAGGGCGAGTGAAGATCGCCCGGCACTACATCGCACTCACCTTGCTGCTGTTTCTGGCAAGCCTGTGTTTCAACGCCATGTACCTCGCTGGCGGGGGGCGCATGCATGCCCTGCAGGCCCTGTTGTACGGGCCCTGGGGCGTGATGTTCGGTATCCACGGCTGGTTTGCCAATCCGTTGCTCGGGCTGGCCATCCTGCTGCACCGCCGCTGGCGCCGTGTGTCGCTGGTGCTTGGGCTGGCGGCGCTGTACCTGGCGTTGGCGAGCCTGGGGATCGAGCGCCTGCCGGACAACCGCAGCTACGAATTCGTCGACTTGATCCACTTCGGGCCTGGCTACTACCTGTGGCTGGGGGCGATCCTCGGCTTCTGCCTGGCGCAGGCCTGGTGGTGTCACCTTGCCCGTCAGGGTGAACCGGTGCCAGGCTGGCACTGGGGCGACGGCCTGCTGGCGGTGGCGTTGGGCGTTCTCATCAACTTCGGGCTCCAGGCCCCCAGCCTGCGCTTTGAAATCGAGCGGGCGCTGGAGCCACCGCCCATACTCCAGCCCTCGAATCCCAAGGCCATCTAGCGCGAAGTCGAGGTGCCCCATTGCACCACCAGCATGCCGACCACGATCAGCCCGACCCCGGCCAGGCGCAGGCTGTTTACCGGGCGCTGTGCCAGGCCCATGAGCCCCCACTGGTCGATCAGCAGGGATGACAGCACCTGGCCGGCAATCACACAGACGATAAATCCGGCAGCGCCCAGGCGTGGTGTGAGCACCAGTGCGGCGGTGATGTAGGCGACGCCGGCCACACCGCCCAGCCAGGCCCACCAGGGCGCCTGGGCCAGGGCACCGAGCTGCGGCAATGGAGCGCGCAGCACCAGCAACGCCGGGATGACCATCAGGACGCTGACCCCGAGGGACACCAGGGAGGCCCACAACGGGTGCCCGAGGAGGCGCCCGAGGGTGGCGTTGCTACCGGCCTGGAAGGGCACCGCCGCACCCGCCAGCACGGCGATGGTCAAGGGCAAGAAGGCGGCGGGGGAAAAAGACAGGCTCATGGCAAGACTCCTTGAAAGTGACTTGCTAGAGTCTTGGCTATCGATACCGGTAATGGAAATTCGAACGATGCACGGGAGTTATTCGCCTGATGGATGATCTGCGCCGCATAGACCTCAACCTGCTGCTCACCTTGCATGCCTTGCTGGCTGAGCAGCATGTGTCCCGCGCAGCCTTGCGCCTGCATCGCAGTCAACCGGCGGTGAGCCATGCACTGGCGCAGCTGCGAGAGGTGTTCGCCGACCCCTTGCTGGTGCGCCGGGGTGGGCGTCTGCACGCCACGGCCCGTGCCCAGGCCTTGATCGAGCCACTGCAGCAGGCCCTGGAGCAGCTCGACGGCTTGATTGCCCGGCCCGGCTTCGAGCCGGCGAAGGCGCGGCGCAGCTTTCGCCTGGCGATGTCGGACTACGGCGCCCGGGTAGTGTTGCCGGGGCTGATGCGAGTGCTGCGTGAACAGGCGCCGGGGATCGATCTGGTGGTCATCCAGGGTAGCCGCGAGGCGATGCTGGGTCATCTGTTCGATGGCGAGGCCGACCTGGCGCTGGGGGTGTTCCCGCAGGTGAACACCGAGCTGCAGGTTGAAACCTTGTTCGAAGAACGCTTTACCTGCGTTGCCGACCGTAGCGGCCTGCCGCCGCGTGGTGGCCTGAGCCTGGTCGACTGGCTGGCACGGCCCCATGTGCTGGTGGCCGTGCGACCGGGCATCGACAACGAAATCGACCTGGCGCTCGCCGAGATCGATGCCCGCCGGCGGGTGGCGTTGGCACTGCCTCACTGGGCGGCGGCCCAGGAGGTGATCGCCGGTACCGACCTGGTCCTCACGGTGGCACGGCGCAGCCTGGATAGCGGCAAGCTCGACCCGCGTCTGCGCCGGTTCCAGCCGCCGCTGCCGATCAAGGCATTCGGCTTTCAGCAGGCCTGGCACCAACGTCGAGCAGGGGATGCCGGTCACCGCTGGTTGCGCGAAAAGGTAGTCGCAGTCTGTAGGAGCGGGCTTGCCCCGCGATGCGCTGTAACTGACAGCCCCTGATCATGTAACTGCAGCCCATTGTGCAAGATCGGTGCGCCCTGCATCCTGACACCCCCTTACAAGGAGTTCCCCCCAATGAAGCACACGCTGCTGCCCATCGCGCTGATGACCACCATCGCCCCCTTAGCCATCGCCCAGGGCGATTCGCCTGCCTACAGCCAATGCATGAAAACCGCCACCACCACGCTGGACATGAATAACTGCAACGGCGCCGAGATCGAACGCCAGGACGCTCGCCTCAATAGCGCCTACAAAACCGCCATGGCCGGCCTGGAGACCGACCAGCAAGGCAAGTTGCGCGATGCCCAGCGCCTGTGGATAAAGTACCGTGATGCCAACTGCGGCCTGTACTACGGCCTCACTGGCGGCACCATGGACCAGCTCAACGGCGCAGGCTGTGTGCTGGAGATGACCAAGGCCCGGGCGGACGAACTGGGGAAACTGCTCGGACCTTGAGTGGCATCCGATCAGTGTCTTGCGGCGCGTGCCCTGAGGTATTCACGCACCTCGATCTGGTCGCCGGAAAACTCGATGCGTTCAGCCTTGCTGTCACGCTGGTAGGCATACATCGGGTCGTAGTACTCGCTGAGCAGGTCGCTGATCCAGGCACGATGCAGCGCGACATCGCCGCTGCGCCGCTGTTCGTCCAGGGCTTGCTGCAACAGGGCTGACAGGCGCTGGTAGCGCTCGCCGCCCAGGCGCTTGAGGATGTTCCCCATGCTCTGTTGCAGGCGCTCGGCAAAGCGCAGGAAGCCGTGCTCGTCACCATGCAGGGCGACGAACTCGGCGCACAGCTGGGTGACGTAGTCGTCCAGGATCCGCTCGACGCGACTGTCGAAGCTGTCTTCCAGCCACACCAGCGGGTAGTGGCGCATGCCCTGGTACAGTTCCAGGGGCACGGCGCAGCTGCCGACGATACGCCCTTCATCTTCCAGCACGAATTGCTCGATGCCACGGGCACGCTTTTTCAGCAGATCGATGGCCAGGCCGTTCTCGAAGTCGATCTGCGCCGGCTGGCCGGTGGCGCGCTTGCCAAAGCTTGAGCCGCGGTGGTTGGCGTGGCCTTCCAGGTCCAGGGCGTTGTCCAGTGTGTGCAACAGCTCGGTCTTGCCGGTGCCGGTGAGGCCGCCGACCAGCACGAAGCTGCATTCGTCAACAGCGCCCTGGGTCGTCTGCAGCAAGAAATTACGCATCGCCTTGTAGCCGCCGACCACTTTCGGGTAGTGGATGCCGGCTTCTTCCCTGAGCCATTGCTGGACGATCTGCGAACGCAGGCCACCGCGAAAGCAATAGAGGTAACCCTCGGGGTTGGCCCGGGCGAAGGCGGCCCAGCCGGCAATGCGCTCATCCTTGCTGCGGCCGTTGACCAGTTCATGGCCCAGGACAATGGCCGCCTGTTGGCCGTGTTGCTTGTAACAGGTGCCGACCTTCTGCCGTTCCAGGTCGTTCATCAGCGGCAGGTTGATGGCGGCGGGGAAGGCGCCCCGGGCAAACTCGACCGGGGCACGCATGTCCATCATGGGGACATCGTTGAGAAACAGTTGGCGATAGTCGCTGCTGTTGTCACGCATTACCGCACCTCGACCGCATGTCTCTGTCGCTCGACCAGTTCGCCGATCGGTGCCAGCGCAAGGCCCAGTTCGGCGGCGACGGCGAGGAATTCGGCTTCACCCTCTGGTGTCACCGCCACCAGCAGGCCGCCGCTGGTCTGCGGGTCGCACAGCAGGTGCTTCTGCTCTTCGCTCAGGGGGGCGATCTTGTCGCCGTAGCTGTCGAAGTTGCGCAGGGTGCCGCCGGGGATGCAGCCTTCGGCCAGGTAATGCTCGACTCCTGGCAGGCGTGGCACTGCGTTGTAGTCCAGGCGCGCGCTCAAGCCACTGCCGTCGGCCAGCTCCACCAAGTGACCGAGCAGGCCGAAACCGGTGACATCGGTCATGGCGCTGACCCCGGCCAGCTTGCCGAAGCGGCTGCCGGGGGTGTTGAGGGTGCACATCCAGTCGCGGGCCAGGCCTTTGTCCTGTTCGCGCAGTCTGGATTTCTTCTCGGCGGTGGTGAGAATGCCGATGCCCAGTGGCTTGGTCAGGTACAGCCGGCAACCCCGGGTGGCGGTATCGTTGCGCTTCATGTGGCGCTTTTGCACCACGCCGGTGACGGCCAGGCCGAAAATGGGCTCGGGGGCGTCGATCGAGTGTCCCCCGGCCAGTGGAATGCCCGCTTCGGCGCACACTGCACGACCGCCACGAATGACTTCGCGGGCCACTTCCGGGGCCAGTACGTTGATCGGCCAGCCGAGAATCGCGATGGCCATCAGCGGATCACCGCCCATGGCGTAGATGTCGCTGATCGCGTTGGTGGCGGCGATGCGGCCGAAGTCGTAGGGATCATCGACGATCGGCATGAAGAAATCGGT
Source organism: Pseudomonas sp. BJa5 (assembly GCF_030272875.2). Lineage (NCBI taxonomy): Bacteria > Pseudomonadati > Pseudomonadota > Gammaproteobacteria > Pseudomonadales > Pseudomonadaceae > Pseudomonas > Pseudomonas sp. BJa5. The sequence continues at coordinate 14,058 of NZ_JALRNG020000052.1, read as the reverse complement.
GGTCGACACCACGCCGCGCTCGTCATCCAGGGCGTAGACGGCGGCGTCGTCGCGTGAGGCGTTGCCGACCCAGAGTTTAGGGTCCAGCGCCTGGGTGCCGCTTTCGGCAAGAATGACTTCCAGCATCTTCGGTGAGATCTTGCAGCCGCAGCCGGCTCCGTGGCTGTACTGGGTCAGACGAATCGGTTCGCTCATAGGCACCTCGAACTAGGGTTAGGTGCGAGTGTATCAAAGCTGGCCTTTGCACCGAGGCCTCTTATAATTCCCGGGGCGGCCTGATGCCGGCTGCATCTGCCATCGAACTGGAGAAGTCCCTATGCTCAAACGTCCCCTGGCGCTGTTCGCCGGCCTTGTGTTGTCGTGCTCCACTTATCTGGCCCAGGCGGGAGATACCCTGAAGGTGAGCGCCATTCCTGACGAGGCGCCCACCGAGTTGCTGCGCAAGTTCAAGCCGCTGGGCAAGTACTTGGAACAGCAGTTGGGCATGAAGGTGGAGTTCGTGCCGGTGGCCGACTATCCGGCCGTGGTCGAGGCACTGGCTACCGATCGCCTGGACATGGCCTGGCTGGGCGGTTTTACCTTTGTCCAGGTGCACTTGAAGAGCCCGAACGCCACCCCGCTGGTGCAGCGTGAGCAGGACGCCAAATTCACCAGCAAATTCATTACCGCCAACCCCAAGGTCAAGAGCCTGGCCGACCTCAAGGGCAAGACCTTTGCCTTCGGTTCGATTTCGTCCACCTCCGGCAGCCTGATGCCGCGTTACTTCATGCTCAAGGACGACAACATCAAGCCTGAGACCTACTTCAGCCGCGTCGCCTATTCCGGGGCCCATGATGCTACCGCCGCCTGGGTCCAGGCCGGCAAGGTCGATGCCGGTGTGCTCAATGCCAGTGTCTGGCAAAAATTGGTCGACGCGGGCAAGGTCGACACCAGCAAGGTCAGGGTCTTCGCCACCACGCCCAGCTATTACGACTACAACTGGACCGTGCGCGGCAACCTCGACCCGGCCCTTAAGGAGAAGATCAAACAGGCCTTCCTCGCCCTCGATCCGGCCAAACCGAAAGACAAGGCGATCCTCGACCTGCAGGCTGCCAGCCGCTTCATCGAGACCAAGCCGGACAACTACAAGGGTATCGAGGAGGCCGCCCGGGCCGCTGAATTGCTGAAATGACCATCCGCCTCAGTGGTGCCGGGCTGCGTCATGGACAGGTCCAGGCCTTGCTCGGCGTCGATCTGCAGATCGACGCCGGTGAACGGGTGGCGATCATCGGCCCGTCCGGTGCGGGCAAGTCCAGCCTGTTGCAGTTGCTCGCCAGCGCCATTGCGCCGGATACCGGTAGTGTCGAGTTGCTGGGCGAGGCGCCGTGGCGGCTGTCGGCGTCCGCCCGTCAACGTCTGCGGGCCCGTATCGCGCTGATCCATCAGGCTCCGCCCTTGCCGCCCCGGCAACGGGTGGTGACTGCCGTGCTGGCCGGGCGCCTGGGGCAGTGGAGCACCTTGCGCGGCTTGCTCAACCTGCTGCATCCCTCGGATATCCCCGGCGTACGCGAGGTGCTGTCCGGCCTGGGCGTCGCCGACAAGCTGTTTGCCCAGTGCGGGCAACTGTCCGGTGGCCAGTTGCAGCGCGTCGGTATTGCCCGGGCGCTGTACCAGCAGCCGGAGATCCTGCTCGCCGACGAGCCGGTGTCGGCCATGGACCCGGTGCTGGCCGAGCACAGTCTTAAAATTCTCAACCAGCACGCCGGCGAGCGCGGCGTGACCCTGGTCGCCAGCCTGCATGCGGTGGAGCTGGCGCTGGCGCATTTCCCGCGGGTGGTCGGCATTCGTGAAGGGCAGGTGGCGTTCGATCGTCCGGCAGGGGAGGTGTCCGGCGAACTGCTCGATGCCCTGTATGCCAACGAACACCTGGCCTCGCCGCCCTTGATAGTGCCGGCCCTCAACCTGCAGATTCCACGATGCTGAAGGCGCACGCCCGCGACCCGGCAGCGCTGCCCAGGCTGTTGCTGGCCTTGCTGGCCGTTGCCCTGTTGTGGCCAGGAATCCGTCTCAGCGAGCTGGACCCCGGAGTCTTGCTGCAGGCCGACAATCGCCGGGAAATGGCCAACTTCGTCAGCGCCTTCTGGCCGCCGGCCCATGATCGGGACTTTCTTGGCCTGTTGTTCGAGGCCACATTACAGACCTTGGCCGTGGCGACGGCGGGCATGGCCCTGGCCTTGCTCCTGGCGATCCCGGCCAGCCTGCTGGCCAGCCGTGCCTTGTCGCTGCGGGCCGCGTCCCGGGGAGGGCGCCTGGGGTTCTGGTCGCGCGCGGTGCGCCTGCCGGTGCGCGGCCTGCTGATCTTCCTGCGCAGCGTGCCGGAAATCGTCTGGGCGCTACTGTTCGTTCGCGCCGTGGGCCTGGGGCCGACCGCCGGGGTGCTGGCCATCGCCATCACCTACAGTGGCATGCTCGGCAAGGTCTACGCGGAGATCTTCGAATCGGTCAACCAGCGCCCGGCCCATGCCCTGTTGCAGGCGGGCAGCAGCCGCTTGAGCGCGTTTTTCTACGGCGTCCTGCCGGATGCGGCGGCGGAGCTGGTGTCCTATACGGTGTACCGCTGGGAGTGTGCAATTCGCGCTTCGGTGGTGATGGGCTTCGTCGGCGCCGGTGGCCTGGGGCAGCAGATCGACCTGTCGATGCGCATGTTCGCCGGGGCGCAAGTGGCGAGCATGTTGCTGACCTTCCTGGTGCTGGTCTGGTTGGCCGATCAGCTCAGCCGCTTGCTGCGTGGGAGGCTGGCATGAGAGCGCTGGTCAATGCCGCGTTGATCCTCGCCGTCGTGGCGGCGGTACTGGCGTCGTTCACCTACCTGAGCCTCGACCTGCAAGCGCTGTTCGGTGGTGACGGGTTGAGGCAGATGGGGGCCTATGCGCTGCGTTTTTTCAGTCCCGACCTGAGTCCGGATCATCTTCGGGCGGTGGCCAGGGGGGCGCTGGAGACCCTGGCCATGTCTGGTCTGGGGACCTTGCTCGCGGTTGTTCTCGGGCTGTTGCTGGCCTTGCCGGCGGCAGGGCGTTTCGGCTGGCCGCTGCAGGGCGCTGCGCGTCTGCTGCTCAATGCCCTGCGGGCGATCCCGGAACTGGTCTGGGCGGCGCTCACAGTGCTGGCGGCAGGCCTGGGACCGAATGCCGGTACCCTGGCGCTGGCGCTGCACACCAGCGGCGTGCTTGGTCGCCTGTTCGCCGAAGCCCTGGAGAACGCACCGCCCGAGCCTGCTGCGGCGATCCGCCTGCAGGGCGGCAGCCAGGCCGCGGCATTTTGCTTTGGCACCTTGCCCAACCTCTGGCCGCAATTGCTGGCCTATAGCTTGTACCGCTGGGAGAACAACATCCGCATGGCCAGCGTGCTGGGGTTTGTCGGGGCCGGTGGCCTGGGGCAGATGCTCTATACCACCCTGAGCCTGTTCCAGGAGGCCCAGGCCAGCACGGTGATCATCGCCATGCTGGTGCTGGTGTTGCTGGTGGATGCCCTGAGCGACCTGCTCAGGCAGCGCTTCGTACGCGCCTGACCTTTGTAGGAGCGGGCTTGCCCCGCGATGAGGCCATCCAGCTACTTTGGTCAGGGAAACAGACTGCAGCCAATACCGAACTGACTGAATCCAGCAACGCTTTCCCCCGTGTCATTGTCGGCTCCGGCAGAAGCGATCAGCCGGTGACGCCGAGCGTCGGGGATTGGCTTGCGGATATGTATCCAAAAGGATACGATCGGGTACGGTATGAGCTATCGCGTTTTACAGACATCCAGCTTTTCTTCCTGGTTGATATCGATGCGTGATCTGCGCGCGAAAATGGCAATTGCTCGAAGGATCGAGCGTGCAAGTGCCGGGAATCTTGGCGACGTGAAGTCAGTAGGTGGGCACGTGTCTGAAATGCGAATGGATGTCGGGCCTGGCTATCGGGTTTATTTCACGAGGCGAGAGGCCGTCGTCATTGTTCTGCTGGCGGGTGGGGACAAGTCATCCCAATCCGGTGATATTCAACTGGCCAGAAAGCTGGCCGAGGAAATCTGGTCATGAGTCTGGCACTCGTCGAATTCGATATGGCCTCACTGCTGGACAGCGATGAGGCGATCAGTGAATACCTTTCTCAAGTGCTGGCTGCGGGGGATCATGAAGAGCTCATTCGCGCGCTTGGCTATGTGGCCAGGGCTCGAGGCATGGCACAGATAGCCAGTGCCAGTGGCCTGGGGCGTGAAAGTCTGTACAAGGCGCTGTCTCCAGGCGCCAAACCGCGCTTTGACACGGTGCTCAAGGTTGTTCGTGCCTTGGGGATCGACCTTCTGGCCCAGCCTCACAGCCCATCCAGACGCTGAGCACCGACAGCACCTACAGCACCTGTTTCATCTGCACCAGCGCCACCCGCGTGTTGCCCGGCCCCTGGCGCTCCTCGACGGCGAACGGCAGGAACCCCAGCTGTGGATAAAGCAGCAACCCCGCGGTGTTGTGGTTGAAGCAGGACACCCACACCTCTCGGGCATCGAACTGGCTGCGCGCCAGCTCGATCATGCACTGCACCAGGTACCGCGCCACGCCGTGACCGCGTGCGGCGGGGGCGACCACCACATTGCCCAAGGCGCAGACACCACCCTGTTCAGCCTTGTAGAAGTTGGCAAAGGCCAGCACCGTGCCGTCACCCTCGACCACGGTCGAGCCGCTGCGGCTGGCGATGGCGTCGCTCAACTGTGCCGGCGTCAGCGGGTGCTCGGCCTTGGGGAACATATAGAACAGTTCATCCGCGCCCTGTGGGAAGCAGCAGATCGTAGCGATGTCGTGGGGCTGGACGGGGCGGTGGGTCAACTGCATGGGGCGGCTCTCTCTCGGGGCAAGGGCGTTGCAGGGATCGTACACACAATCCCTGCCCGGCCCCTAACCCTAGACCGTGGAGCTCACCCGTGCCGGCTGCCCGTGCTGTCGGGTCAGGACGATGCCGACCAGCGATATCGCCAGTGCCAGGCCGATGGTGGTGGTCACTTCGGCGCGGTGTTCCGGGGTCATCAGCATGACGCCCAGGGCGGCGATGATGAAGACGATCACCGCGTAAGTGAGCCACGGGAACAGCCACATGCGCACCTCAAGTTGCACCTGCTGGCGGCGCAGCATCCCGCGCATGCGTAGTTGCGAGATGGCGATGACCAGGTACACCAGCAAGGCGATGGCTCCGGAGCTGGCCAGCAGGAACTCGAACAGGCCCGCCGGGGCGAAGTAGCTGACCACGGTAATGACCGCACCCAGCACCGTACTGGCCATCACCGCCATGCGTGGCACGCCGGCCGAGGAGGTGACTTTCACCTGTTTCGGCGCCTCGCCGCGCTTGCCCAGGGAGTAGAGCATGCGCGAGGCGATGTAGATCGACGAGTTCATGCAACTGGCCACCGCGACCAGCACCACCACATCCATCATGAACTTGGCGTGGGGAATGTTCATCAGCTCCAGCGCGCGCTGGTAGGAGCCCACCTCGGCCAGCAGCGGGTCGTTCCAGGGCACGATGGAAATGATCACGGAAATCGACAGCAGGTAGAACACACCGATTCGCCAGATCACCGAGCGGGTGGCCCGGGCGATGTTCTTTGCCGGGCTTTGCGATTCGGCGGCGGCGATGGTCACCGCTTCGATACCGATAAAGCTGAACATCACCGTAATGAAGGCGCCCACCACGGCAGAGGCGCCATTGGGTGCAAAGCCGCCGTGCTCATCGAGCAACCGGCTCAAGCCGCTGACTTCGCGATCCGGCACCCAGCCCATCAGCGCGGCAAAACCCAGGGCGATGAAGGCGATGATCGCCAGCACTTTGAACATGGCGAACCAGAATTCGAACTCGCCGTACTTGGATACGCTGAACAGGTTGGTCGCCGCCAGGACGATGATCGACAGCAGGGCGAACAGCCAGGCCTCGACCTGGGGGAACCAGTTGTTCAGCACATGCCCGGCTGCCAGGGCCTCGATGGGAATCACCAGGACCCAGAACCACCAGTACATCCAGCCGATGGTAAAGCCCGCCCAGGGCCCGATGGCCTGGTCGGCATAGGTGGAAAAGGAACCGGTATCGGGCCGGGCCACGGCCATCTCGCCGAGCATGCGCATCACCAGGATGACCAGGATGCCGGACAGGATGTAAGCCAGGATGGCCGCGGGGCCGGCGGCGGCAATGGCATGCCCGGAGCCGACGAACAACCCGGCACCGATGATGCCGGCAATTGAAAGCATGGTGACATGGCGCGGCTTGAAGCCCTGCGCCAACTGACCTTTCGAATCTTCGGAGCCCAAGCTGATCATTATGCTTATTCTCTTTGTGTTTGATCCTGGGAGGCGTTGACCGATCGTCAGGCGAGCATCACTAGTTGCCTTCAAACACCTTGGAAGTGGCATGGCTAAAACGTGTAAGTTGTTCTGATCGATCAGTCAACACAACGAATGCATGGTTGAAAGAGGCCGGGCAACATTACCTAGGAGTATCGTCTGGCGTGTTTGTCGATTACGCCGTGATCGAGTCCGATTGCGACATCGGGGCGAGGACTTTTCAGCGCTCGGGATGGCCTGAAAGCGAGTGCTGAGGCCGACTGGAGAGGTTTGCCGGTTTTCCGTATAATCGCGCTTCCGCCAGAAAGGCGGTGTTTCATAATTTAAAGGACTTTGTATGAAAAAGCTGTTGAAAGCATCGGTTGCTGTCGCTGTAGTTTCGGGCGTAGCACTGCTCTCGGGTTGCACTGGTCAAGTCTACAACCAGCCAAAGAACTGCTCTTACGACTACCTGTTCCACCCTTCGGTTTCCATTTCTAAAGTTATTGGCGGTTGCGGCCCGATCGACAAGCTGCCGCAACAGCAATAACTTTAGCGCTGCACTGATCAATCCGTTTCAGGGTTGATCCAAGGCCCCCTGCTACCCGATGTAGCAGGGGGTTTTTGTTTTCTGCTTTCTGCTCGCCATGCGCGTGATGGCTCATCGGCTACGTGCGCCAGAAAAGGTTGGAAATGCAATCCACAGGCGGCCTCGGCGACCACCTTGTTAAGGTGGGTTGGGCATCCCAGGCCTGTCGCTTTTCTACCCCGACTATGGAGCAACATCATGAAGGTATTCTTGTTCGGCGCATTGCTGAGCGCAGCGGCCGTGGCCCAGGCACAGACACAGACAGTGGAAATGGCCCTGGTGGGCGCAGACGGCGTCACCAACCCCATCGGTACGATCACCCTTGAACAAGGCAAGTACGGAACGCTGTTGATCCCCGACTTGCGCGATCTGCCGCCCGGCGTGCATGGCTTTCATTTGCATGAGAAACCCTCCTGCGCAAGCACCACGGTCGATGGCAAACGCATACCGGCCGGCGGCGCGGGCGGGCATTGGGATCCGGACAATAGCCAGCGTCACAAGGGTCCTTACGATGATGCCGGGCACAAGGGCGATCTGCCCGCGCTCTATGTCACCGCCACAGGCACTGCAACCTACCCTGTGCTGGCGCCACGTCTGAAGGTTGCCGAGTTCAAGGGGCATGCGCTGATGGTGCATGCCGGTGGTGATAACCACAGTGATCACCCGCAGCCGCTGGGTGGGGGCGGGGCGCGCGTGGCGTGTGGCGTGGTGCGCTGAATCGCGCCCACAAAAAAGCCGACTTCTCAGTCGGCTTTTTCATGCGTTTGGTGCCCCGAGGGAGACTCGAACTCCCACTCCTTTCGAAAACGGATTTTGAATCCGCCGCGTCTACCAATTCCGCCATCAGGGCTTGTGGCGGCGAAGTATAGAGAGGCGCCTACCGTTGGTCAATCAGGTTTCATGGTCAATTTTCGTGGTTTCGGCTAAACTTTGCGACCCTGTCGAACCGAACACCATCATGCGCGTCGCCGATTTTTCCTTTGAGCTTCCTGATTCCCTGATCGCTCGCCATCCGCTGGCGCAGCGCCACAGCAGCCGGCTGTTGACCCTGGACGGGCCGAGCGGGGCGCTGGCCCATCGCCAGTTCACCGACCTGCTCGAGCATTTGCGCCCGGGCGATCTGATGGTGTTCAACAATACCCGGGTGATTCCGGCGCGCCTGTTCGGCCAGAAGGCCAGCGGCGGCAAGCTGGAGATTCTCGTCGAGCGTGTGCTGGACAGCCATCGTGTGCTGGCCCACGTGCGTTCGAGCAAGGCGCCCAAGCCGGGTACGCAGATTCTGGTCGATGGCGGTGGCGAGGCCGAGATGGTCGCCCGTCACGACACGCTGTTCGAGCTGCGCTTTACCGAGGAGGTGCTGCCGTTGCTCGACCGGGTCGGGCACATGCCGCTGCCGCCTTACATCGACCGTCCGGACGAAGGCGCCGACCGCGAGCGCTACCAGACGGTGTATGCCGAGCGCGCTGGCGCCGTTGCCGCGCCTACTGCCGGCCTGCACTTCGATGAAGACCTGCTGGCGAAGATCGCCGCCAAGGGCGTGGAAACCGCCTTCGTCACCCTGCACGTTGGCGCCGGCACCTTCCAGCCGGTGCGGGTCGAGCGCATCGAAGACCACCACATGCATAAAGAGTGGCTGGAGGTCGGTCAGGACGTGGTCGACGCCGTGGCCGCCTGTCGCGCCCGGGGTGGCCGAGTGATCGCCGTGGGCACCACCAGTGTGCGTTCGCTGGAAAGCGCCGCCCGTGATGGCGTGCTCAAGGCCTTCAGCGGCGACACCGACATCTTTATCTTCCCGGGCCGGCCGTTCCATGTGGTCGATGCCCTGGTCACCAACTTCCACCTGCCCGAATCCACGCTGCTGATGCTGGTTTCGGCCTTCGCCGGTTACCCCGAGACCATGGCTGCCTACGCGGCGGCGGTGGAGAACGGATACCGCTTCTTCAGTTACGGTGATGCCATGTTCATCACCCGCAATCCGGCGCCGCGCGGCCCCGAGGATCAAGCATGAGTCGCACCTGTCGTATGTCCTTCGAGTTGCTGGCCACCGACGGCAAGGCCCGTCGTGGCCGCCTGACGTTCCCCCGTGGCGTGGTCGAGACCCCGGCGTTCATGCCGGTGGGCACCTATGGCACGGTCAAGGGCATGCTGCCCCGGGACATCGAGGCCATCGGCGCGCACATGATCCTGGGCAACACCTTCCACCTGTGGCTGCGTCCCGGCACCGAGGTAATCAAGGCCCACGGCGACCTGCATGACTTCATGAAGTGGCAAGGCCCGATCCTCACCGACTCCGGTGGTTTCCAGGTGTTCAGCCTGGGCGCCATGCGCAAGATCAAGGAGGAGGGCGTGACCTTCGCCTCGCCGGTCGACGGCTCCAAGGTGTTCATGGGCCCGGAAGAGTCGATGCAGGTCCAGCGTGACCTGGGCTCGGACGTGGTGATGATTTTCGACGAGTGCACCCCGTACCCGGCAGACGAGGACGTCGCGCGCGTTTCCATGGAGCTGTCCCTGCGCTGGGCCCAGCGCTCCAAGAATGCCCATGGCGACAACACTGCGGCGCTGTTCGGCATTGTCCAGGGCGGCATGCACGAGAACCTGCGCATGCGCTCGCTCGAAGGCCTGGAAAAGATCGGCTTCGACGGCCTGGCCATCGGCGGCCTGTCGGTGGGCGAGCCCAAGCACGAAATGATCAAGGTGCTGGACTACCTGCCGGGCCGGATGCCGGCTGACAAACCTCGTTACCTTATGGGGGTAGGCAAACCGGAAGATCTCGTTGAGGGTGTGCGCCGCGGCGTCGACATGTTCGACTGCGTGATGCCGACGCGCAATGCGCGCAACGGTCATCTGTTTGTCGATACCGGCGTGATCAAAATCCGTAACGCGTTCCATCGTCATGATGATTCGCCACTGGATCCGACCTGCGACTGCTACACCTGCCAGAACTTCTCCCGCGCTTATCTGCACCACCTGGATAAATGCGGCGAAATGTTGGGTGCCATGTTGAATACAATCCACAACTTGCGCCATTACCAGCGTTTGATGGCTGGTTTACGCGAGGCTATTCAACAAGGTACATTGGCCGCCTTTGTCGATGCCTTTTACGCCAAGCGCGGGCTGCCTGTGCCGCCCTTGGACTGATGTTCTGTCGATCCCTAACAAGTACTGATTGCAACTGGAGTGCCACATGAGCTTTCTGATCCCTGCCGCTTACGCGGACGCCGCTGCCCCTGCCGCCGGCCCAGCCGGTACCGGCTTCGAGTGGATTTTCCTGGTAGGTTTCCTGGTCATCTTCTACCTGATGATCTGGCGCCCGCAGGCCAAACGTGCCAAAGAGCAGAAGAACCTGCTGAGCAACTTGCAAAAAGGTGATGAAGTTGTCACCAATGGCGGCATTGCCGGCAAGATCGTCAAAGTAGCCGACGACTTCGTGGTCCTGGAAGTTTCCGATAACGTCGAGCTGAAGTTCCAGAAGGGTGCCGTTGCCGCGACCCTGCCAAAAGGTACGCTCAAAGCGATCTGATTTACGTTTTTTACCAATCGACGGGGCGCGCAAGGCGCCCCGCGTCTTGAACGGGCGGCGTGATGCTGAACAAATACCCTCTGTGGAAATACGCACTGATCCTGGTGGTACTGGCGATCGGTTTTATTTATTCCGCTCCCAACCTCTACCCTGATGATCCGGCCGTCCAGGTCAGTGGTGCCAGCACGGCGCTGCAGGTCACTCAGGCGGATCTGGACCGCGCGAGCAAGGCGCTCGTCGAGGCCGGTATCCAGGTCAAGGCCGCGAGCCTGGGCGAGAAGGGCAAGGGCGCACTGCTGCGCCTGACCAAGCAGGAAGACCAACTGCCAGCCAAGGATGTAGTGCGCAAGGCACTGGGCGATGACTACGTGGTAGCCCTGAACCTGGCCCCGACTACCCCGCAATGGCTGCGCAACCTGGGCGCAAGCCCGATGAAGCTGGGTCTGGACCTGTCCGGTGGCGTGCACTTCCTGCTGGAAGTGGACATGGACAAGGCCATGGCGGCCCGCCTCAAAGTCTACGAAGGTGAAGTCAAGAGCCTGCTGCGCAAGGAGCGTGTGCGCTACCGCAGCCTGCCGCAACAAGACGGCGGTATTGTGCTGGGCTTTGCCGATGATGCATCCCGCGAACAGGCGCGTAGCCTGATCCGCAAGAATTTCAACGATTTCGAGCTGACCACTGCCGAGCGTAACGACATGGCGGTCCTGCGCCTGGCGATCACCCCGGCCAAGGTCGCGGAAATCCGTGAATACTCGATCAAGCAGAACCTGACTACCGTGCGCAACCGGGTCAACGAACTGGGCGTGGCCGAGCCGCTGGTCCAGCGCCAGGGCGCCAACCGTATCGTGGTCGAGCTGCCGGGTGTGCAGGACACCGCCGAAGCCAAGCGTATCCTGGGTAAAACCGCGAACCTGGAGTTCCGTCTGGGTGCCGAGCCAGGTGCTTCCAAGGCCACCACCGAAGTCTTCGAATTCCGCGAAGGCGGTCGTTCGGCAGCGGTGGAGCGTGGCCTGATCATCACCGGTGACCAGGTAACCGATGCCCAGGCCAGCTTCGACGAGCAAGGTCGCCCGCAGGTGAACATTCGCCTGGACGGCCATGGTGGCGAACTGATGAGCCGCGCGACCCGCAGCAACGTCGGTCGCAGCATGGCGGTGATCTTCATCGAGCAGCGCCCGATCACCCGCTACGAGAAGAAGGTGGTTGACGGTGTCGAGAAAGACGTCGCCATCCAGACCTTCCAGGAAGAGAAAAAGATCATCAGCCTGGCGACCATCCAGTCGCCACTGGGCAGCCAGTTCCGCATCACCGGCCTGAATGGCCAGGGTGAGTCCTCGGAACTGGCCCTGCTGCTGCGTGCCGGTGGTCTGGCGGCGCCGATGTACTTCGCCGAAGAACGTACCATCGGTCCTAGCCTGGGTGCCGACAACATCACCAAGGGTATCGATGCATCCCTGTGGGGCATGCTGTTCGTCTCGCTATTCATCATGGCCATCTACCGCTTCTTCGGCCTGATCGCCACTGTCGCCCTGGCCGGTAACATGGTCATGCTGCTGGCGCTGATGTCCCTGCTGGGCGCCACCCTGACCCTGCCGGGTATCGCCGGTATCGTCTTGACCATGGGTATGGCGGTCGACGCCAACGTGCTGATCTTCTCGCGGATCCGCGAAGAGCTGGCGGCCGGTATGTCGGTGCAGCGCGCCATCCACGAAGGCTTCAACCGTGCCTACACGGCGATCGTCGACGCCAACCTGACCACCTTGCTGGTCGGCGGCATCCTCTTCGCCATGGGTACCGGTCCGGTCAAGGGCTTCGCGGTTACCATGTCCCTCGGGATTTTCACCTCGATGTTCACGGCCGTCATGGTTACCCGCGCAATGGTCAACCTGACCTGCGGTGGGCGTGATATCAAGAAGCTGTGGGTTTAAGGGGCTGCCATGCTACGTACCATCAACTTCATGGGTGTACGCAACGTCGCGTTCGGCGTCACCCTGCTGCTTACCGTGCTGGCGCTGTTCAGCTGGTTCTACAAGGGCCTCAACTTCGGCCTGGACTTCACCGGCGGTACGCTCATCGAGCTGACCTACGAGCGTCCGGCCAACCTCGGCCAGGTGCGTGAGGAGCTGGTCAAGGCCGGCTTCCAGGACGCCGTGGTGCAGAGCTTCGGCGCTACCACCGACCTGCTGGTGCGCATGCCGGGCGACGACCCGATGCTGGGCAACCGTGTGGCCGAGGCGCTGCAGAAGGTGAGTTCCGACAACCCGGCCGTGGTCAAGCGCGTCGAGTTCGTCGGCCCGCAGGTGGGTGAAGAGCTGCGTGACCAGGGTGGCCTGGGCATGCTGCTGGCCCTGGGTGGCATCATGATCTACCTGGCCTTCCGCTTTCAGTGGAAGTTCGCCCTGGGCGCGATCCTGTCGCTGGTGCATGACGTGGTCGTGACCATGGGCATCCTGTCGTTCTTCCAGATCACCTTCGACCTGACGGTGCTGGCGGCGGTGCTGGCGATCATCGGCTACTCGCTCAACGACACCATCGTCGTCTTCGACCGGGTGCGGGAGAACTTCCGCGTGCTGCGCAAGGCTTCGCTGATCGAGAACATCAACATCTCGACCACCCAGACCCTGCTGCGCACCATCGCCACCTCGGTGTCGACCCTGCTCGCCATCGCTGCGCTGCTGTTCTTCGGTGGCGACAACCTGTGGGGCTTCTCGCTGGCGCTGTTCATCGGTGTCATGGCCGGTACCTACTCGTCGATCTACATCGCCAACGTGGTGCTGATCTGGCTGAACCTGAGCAGTGAAGACCTGATTCCTCCGGTCAAGGCCGAGGGTGTGGACGACCGTCCATAAGGGTTGTTCCCGCACTGATCGTCGTAGAAGAAGGCGCGAGTATTGAACTCGCGCCTTTTTTTTTGCTCCAAGGCAAGGAGAAGGCGGGTTAAGTCCCGCAGGTACGATCAGGAGGTTCACGTGAACAAGTCAATGCTGGTGGGTGCGGTTCTGGGTGCTGTCGGTGTGACTGCCGGTGGCGCTGTGGCCACCTACAGTCTGGTCAAGAGCGGTCCGGAGTTCGCCCAGGTAATGGCGGTACAACCGGTCACGCAGACCGTCAAGACTCCACGGGAAGTGTGCAAGGACGTGACAGTGACGCGTCAGGCGCCGGTCAAGGACCAGCACCAGATCGCCGGTACCGTGCTGGGCGCGGTGGCGGGTGGTTTGCTGGGTAACCAGATCGGTGGTGGTACCGGCAAGAAGATCGCCACGGTGGCCGGTGCGGTCGGTGGTGGCTATGCCGGTAACAAGGTGCAGGAAGGTATGCAGGAACGTGATACCTATACCACCACCCAGACCCGCTGCAACACGGTCAACGACCTGAGCGAGAAGGTCGTCGGTTATGACGTGAAGTATTCGATTGGTGACAAGGTCGGTCAGGTTCGCATGGATCGTGATCCGGGCTCGCAAATTCCGCTGGATAAGGAAGGCAAGCTGATCTTGAGCGAGGCGCCGCCGCAGCAGTAAACCTCATCGCGGGGGGCCCCCCCCCCGACACACGGGGGGGCGGGGTGGGCCCCCGCCCCATTTCCACCAAAAAAAAAGACCCCCCGCGGGGAAGTGTTTAATGAGAGAAGGAAAAAAA